>DASTEU010000028.1:0-7136 GCA_035709325.1 Candidatus Limnocylindrales bacterium
GCTCGTACTCGCCTACGGCGCGGATCTGACCCAGGCCGAGATCGCCGAGCGGCTCGGCTGGCCCCTGGGGACCGTCAAGACCCGGACCCGCCGGGCGCTGCTGCGCCTCCGCGACGTCCTGGGCGGCGAGCGGCCCGGTACGGACCTGGCCGCCGTCCGGGTGCCGGCCGGCGACCCCAGGGAACGGTGACGGAGAGCCATGGAACACGCTGAAGCGCGCGAGCTGCTCCTCACTGCCGCCGTCGAACCTGACGGGCTCGATCGCCTGATCGCCGGCGATACGAGCGAGGCGGCCTCCCTCGCCGGCCATCTCGTGGACTGCTCCGAGTGCACCGCCGAGATGGAGCGCCTCCGGCGGGACTCGACCGTGCTCCGCGCGGTCGTCCGATCCCTGCCGCCGCCCGAGCTGCGCGAGCGGACGCTGGCGTTCGTCGGCGCGGTCGGGCGCGACCGGACCGCCGGCGGCGGGGCGTTCCCCGTCGCGGCCGCGACCCTGCCCGGTGTGGCGACCCGGCGGCCCGCCGGAATCGAGCGCACCGGCCTCTGGGCCGCGGCGGTCGCCGCGGTTCTCCTCGTCGCGATCGGCGCGACCGCGCTGCTCGTCGGCGCGTCACGCGACCAGGTGATCGCCACCCAGGCCAACCAGATCGCGGCCCTCGGCCGGATCGCCACCGCAACCCTCCGGATCGACGGCCAGCCCGATGCCCGCCACGTCGATCTCGTCTCGTCGGGCGAGCTCGATGCCAACGGATCGATCCTCTATTCGCCCGGAACCCGCGAGCTCGTCATCCTCACCGAGGGACTGCCGACGGCGCCTGCCGGACAGGAGTACCGTTGCTGGGTGGAGATCGACGGCGAGCGAACTCGGATCGGCCGGATGTTCTTCGCCGGGGCCGTGGCGTTCTGGGTCGGCGACGTCCAGGAGCTCCCGGCCGGCGAAGCCGCCGTCCGCTTCGGGGTGACGCTCGCGCCCGCCGAAGGCGATTCGGTCGAGGGCGAGCCCGTCCTGGCCGGCGAATCCTGAGCCGGCGGGATCGAGGCCACTTCCGGGGCCAGGCGACTGATCGGGACGATGACGCCGACAGACGAAGAGCGCGCGCGAAACACCATCACGGAGATCGGGAAGGCCGAGGCTGGTCGAGCTCCCGGAGAGCCGGCCGGCGGCGAGCCGCCCGGAAACGTGGATCCGGACCCCGCCGGCACGGTACAAGCCGACCGCGCCGCTGCGCCCCGCGCGGACCTGGCCGCCCTGTTCGACGAGATCGCGCCGGTCTACGACCGGCTCAGCCGGATCGTCTCGTTCGGGCGGGACCGGCGCTGGCGGGCGGCGGCCGTCGATGCGACGGGCCTGGCGGCCGGCGACTCGGTCGTCGACGTCTTCACCGGCACGGCGCGATTGGCGGCGGTCCTCGCCGACCGAGTCGGGCCGTTCGGCCGTGTCGTCGCGGTCGACCTCTCGCCGCGGATGGTGGAGCGGGGCACGGCGACGACACGCGACCTGGTCCAGATCGAGTTCGTCCTCGCCGACGCGCGGGCCCTGCCGCTCGAGGACGGTCGGTTCGACGCGGCGACGGTCTCGTTCGGCCTGCGGATGCTGCCCGACATGGTTCCGCCGCTGGCCGAGATGCGCCGCGTCGTCCGGCCCGGCGGCCGGGTGGTGTGTCTCGAGCGGGTCATGCCCCGGCCCGCCTGGTGGGGCCGAGCGTACCGTTCCGTGGTCCGCCGGCTCGTTCCGATCACGGGCTCGATGGCCGGCCGGCGTGGCGCCTACCAGCGCCTCGCCGAGTCGATCGACCGGGTTCCCGCGGCGGCGCAGGTCGCCGACGCGATGCTCTCGGCGGGCCTGACCGGCGTGACCCAGCGCCGTTTCTGGTTCGGCGCGGTCGGGTTGTTCGTGGGGTTCGTGCCGGGAGACGCCCCCGCGCGAGACGGCCAGGAGGTCGACGGCCCCGAGGGCGACGGCCCCCAGGCCGGCCCCGAGGCCCGTTAGTCGGGGCGCGCCGGATCGGCCGGCACCGACGGGTCCCGGGCGGGCGGCTCCGTGACGTCGGGTGCCTTCGACCCGGGGACCTCGTCGGCGGGTGCGGCGGTTGCGACGGGTTCGGCAGGAACGGCAGGTTCGGCCGGTTCGGCCGGCTCGGCCGGATCATCCGGCGGCGGAGCTGCCAGGTACTCGCGATGGAGTCGCAGGACGTCCTCGACCCGCTCGACCGGGACGTCGCGGCCGCCCCGACCCAGGATCGCGGCGATCCACAGCGCCTCCGAGCGGCGCTCGGATTCGGCGACGTCGACCTCGCGGCGCGTGGTCTCGGCCATGACGAGCCATGTCAGCGACGCGCCGATGACCAGCCCGACGATCAGGAGCCACCAGTTGAACTCCGCGTTCATCGGCGGCCGTCGGCAGGGAGCGGGAGACCGGTCATGCGCGCGCCAGTATAGGCAGCCGGGAGCGGCAGGTCGGGCCCTCGACCCGTACACTCGGCCCGACGATGATCAACATCACCCCGGACCCGGTCGCCTTCACGATCGGCGCCTTCCCCGTCTACTGGTACGGCATCTGCTACGCGCTCGGGCTGACCGCCGTCTATCTCATCCTGACCGGTGAGGCGCGCCGGCGCGGGCAGGACCCGGAGCTCGTCGGGAACGGCCTGCTCGTCGTGGCGGTCGCCGCGCTCATCGGTGGTCGCCTCTACCACGTCATCGACCAGTGGGCCGTCTATGCTCCCGACCCGATCACCGCGCTGCTGCCGATCGCCCGCCAGCCGGACGGCTCGTACGCGTTCGCCGGCTTCTCGGGGCTCGGCGTCCCGGGCGGCATCATCACCGGCACGATCGCCGCCTGGTACCTGACTCGGCGCTGGAACGTCAGCTTCCCGACCTGGGCCGACATCGTGGCCCCCGGCCTGTTCGCGATGCAGGCAATCGGGCGACTCGGCAACTTCTTCAACCAGGAGCTCTACGGTCCGCCGACCTCGCTGCCGTGGGGCATCGCGATCGACTGCGAGCACCGGGTCGCGGCCTATCCATGCGACGCCTTTCCGGTCGCGACGACCGGCTTCCACCCGCTCTTCGCGTACGAATCGCTTTCGGGCCTGGTGGGGATGATCGTCCTGCTGTGGCTCGCCCGGCGGGCGACCTCGCGCCTCGTCCCGGGAGACCTGCTGCTGATCTTCTTCGTCTGGTACGGCACGACTCGCTTCGTGCTCGAGTTCATGCGGACCGGTAACTGGACGTTCTTCGGGATCCCGACGGCCCAGATCATGTCGGCTGGATTCATCCTCGTCGGGCTTGCCCTGCTGTGGTACCGGCACGGCCCGGGCCGCCCGACCGAGCCGGAAGAGGCGCCGGAGCCGGAAGAGGCCCCGGAGGCGGACGACGCGGCCGTCGCCGACGACGCGGGCCACATCGACGAGGACGCGCCGGCGTCGGTCGCCGACCGCCCGCCGGCCTGAGTGGACGGGGCCGACGCGCCGAACCCGCGCCGCGGCCGGCCGCCGCCCGGTCGCATCTCGCCGCAGGCGCTGGCCGCGGCCCGCGGCGGCGTGAGGGAGGGCCTCGCGTGGCTCGGCCGTCCACCCGAGGCGAAAGCCTCCCCGCTCTACCGCGCGATGCGTCTCGCCGCGCGGGCGGTCCTCTTCGGGATCTTCCGGTTCCGCATCGAGACGAGCGGCCAGGAGCACGTGCCGGCCGGCGGCTACCTCATCGTCGGCGCCGCCCACCGCGGCTGGATGGACCCGTTCCTGGTCCACCACGCGCTGCCCGTCGAGCCGCGGATCTGGTTCCTCGGCAGCGGCCCTTCGACGTTCACTTCGCGCTGGCGGGAGCGCCTGATCCACCGGCTCGGCGGGCTGCTGCCGGTGTGGCGCGGCGGCGTCGGGGTCGAGCAGCACGTCGCAGCGGCACGGGCCGTCCTCGGCGGCGGCGGGGTCTTCGCCCAGATGCCGGAGGGCACGGTCAGCGGGCCCCCGGGCCGGATCGGGCCGTTCCGCGTGGGCTGGGCGCTCATCGCGCTGCGGACGCGCGCCCCGATCGTGCCCTTCGCGATGGCCGGCACCGAGGAGCTCTACCTCGGCAAACGCATGGCCTCGCGGGTCCTGCCCGCGACGTCGATCGCCGACCTGCTCGGACCGGGCTGGGACGGTGCGATCCCCGCCGAGGGCTCGCGGGAGGAGCTCGACCTCGCCCGACGGCTGTCCAACGCGCTCGCCGCCCGACTCGGGCCGGTCGTCGAGGAGCTCCACCCGGCCACGCTCGACCCGCCGGGTCGCCCCCGCCGGCTCTCACGGCGGCTGACCTGGCTATTCCTGCGCCCCGGCCGGCTCGATCGGGAGGGCTGACGCCCCGCTCCACGTCGCGACGGCCCACCGCCCGGAGAGGCTGCCGGGTGTGCCATGCTCGCCGCCAGATGACGACGACCGAGGGGCACGCCGCCCGGCTCCGCCGCTCGTTCGGGGGGTTCGCCGCGGTCGCCGCCAACCGGGGGCTTCGCCGCGTCGTCGTCGCGTACGCCGGGTTCAACGTCGGCGAGTGGGCGACGTGGATCGCGATCCTCGTCTTTGCCTACGAACGCGGCGGCGCGGGAGAGGCGGGGATCGTCGCGTTCGCCCAGCTCGCCCCGGCGACGCTCGTCGGCCCGCTGGCGGCCGGCCTCGGCGACCGCTTTCCGCGCGAGCGGGTCCTGCTCTTCTCCTACGTCGCCCAGGCGACGGCGATGGCGGCAACGGCCGCCGCCCTCATCGCCGCCGCGCCGCCGCTCATCGTGTACGTGCTCGCGGCGGTCACCACGTCGGCGGTGACGTTGACCCGGCCGGCCCACGGCGCGACGCTGCCGGCCCTCGCGATGACGCCGTCGGAGCTGACCTCGGCGAACGCCGCGTCCGGGACCGTCCAGAACCTGTCGATGCTGACGGCTCCGCTCGTCGCGGGGATCCTCTACGAGATCGGTGGTGCCGGTTCGGTATTCGTCCTCACCGCGACCGGTTGCCTCGTCTCGGCCCTGCTCGTCGCCGGCGTCCGAACCGCCGACGAGGTGGATGACGGCGAGCCCGAACCGGCGCTCGCCATGATCGCCGGCGGGGTCTCGGCGCTGCGTCGGCTGTCCGCACCGCGCACGGTCGTCGCGATGCTGGCAGCGGCAAGCGTGATCGAGGGCGCGCTCGACGTGCTCATCGTCGTGCTGGCCCTCGATCTCCTCCTGATCGGCGAGTCCGGCGTCGGCTTGCTGAGCTCCGCCGTCGGCGCGGGCGGGCTCCTCGGGGCGACCGCCGCCTTCGCGCTCGTCGGCCGGCGCGGCCTGGGCCTGCCGCTCGGGGTCGGGCTCGCGATCTGGGGCATCCCGATGGTCGTCGTCGGGCTCGCGCCGCTTCTCCCGGTCGCGCTCGTCCTCCTCCTGGTCGCCGGTGCCGGGCGAAGCCTCGCCGACATGGCCGGCCGGACGCTCCTCCAGCGCGTCACGCCCGATCGCTCCCTCGCCCGGGTGTTCGGCGTCCTCGAGGGCGTCCACACGGGGATGCTCGCGATCGGCTCGATCGCGGTGCCGGCGTTCATCGGGCTGACCGGCCCGCGCGAGGCGTTCGTCCTGCTCGGGTTGTGGATGCCGATCGTCGTCCTCGTCGGCTGGCGGGCACTGCGCCGGGCGGAGGCTGCGGCGGTCGTCCACGTCCGCGAGCTCGAGGTCCTGCGGGGGATCCCGATCTTCGCGCCGCTTGCCCCGCCCGCGCTCGAGCGGCTGTCGGCGAACCTGTCCCGCCTGCTGGTCGGGCCGGGCGGCTGGATCATCCGCCAGGGTGAGACCGGCGACCGCTACTACATCGTCGACGAGGGCGAGGCCGACGTCCATGTCGACGGCGCCTTCGTTCGGACGCAGGGTCCCGGCCAGGGTTTCGGCGAGATCGCCCTGCTCCGTGACGTGCCCCGGACGGCGTCGATCCGGGCACGGACGCCGATGGTCCTCTGGACGCTGGATCGCGACATCTTCCTCGCCGTCGTCGGCGGCCATCCGCTGAGCCGGCGCTCGGCCGACGACCTCGTCGCGGAGCGCCTCGCGCCGACCTGAGGCGGGTATGCTCGCGGCGATGCAGTACGCCGAGTCGATCCTCGATCTCGTCGGCGGGACGCCGCTCGTCCGGCTGACGCGGGTGACCCGGGACCTGGGCCCCGCCTCGAGCCAGCCGCTCGTCCTGGCCAAGCTCGAGACGCTCAACCCGGGCGGATCGGTCAAGGATCGGATCGGCCTGCCGATGATCGAGGCGGCGGAGCGCGAGGGGAAGCTGAGGCCCGGCGGGACGATCATCGAGCCGACGTCGGGCAACACCGGCCACGGGCTCGCGATCGCGGCCGCGCTCAAGGGCTATCGCTGCATCTTCGTCATGGCCGACAAGCAGTCGTCCGAGAAGCAGGCACTCCTCCGGGCCTACGGCGCCGAGGTCGTCCTGTGCCCGACGAACGTGCCGCCCGAATCGCCGGAGTCGTACTACTCGGTCGCGGCCCGCCTCGCCAGGGACATCCCCGGCGCGTTCAAGCCCGACCAGTACTGGAACATGGAGAACACGAACGCCCACGAGCGGACGACGGGGCCCGAGATCTGGGACCAGACCGACGGCCGGATCACGCACTTCGTGGCGAGCGTCGGGACCGGCGGCACGATCTCGGGTGCGGCCCATTACCTGCGCGCTCGGAACCCGGCAATCGTGGTCGTCGGCGCCGACCCGGAGGGCAGCGTGCTCTCGGGCGACACGGCCCGGCCGTACCTCCAGGAGGGGATCGGCGAGGACTTCTTCCCCGGCACCTACGACCCGGCCGTCGTCGATCGCTGGGTCCGCGTCTCGGACCGCGACGCGTTCGCGATGGCTCGCCGGATCACCCGCGAGGCGGGCATCCTCGCCGGCGAATCGTGCGGGACGGCGGTCTACGCCGCGCTCGACGAAGCCCGCCGGATCATGACCGAGACGCCCGAGCGGGCGGCGGAGGCGGTCATCGTGGTGATCCTGCCCGACGGCGGCCGGAGCTACATGTCGAAGCTCTACAACGACGAGTGGATGCGGGCGAACGGCCTGCTCGCGACGACCGGCGCGGTCGTCCGGATCGAGGAGCTGCTCGCGCGGCGGCACGGGGGAGAGGAGCGGCCGGCCGTCGTC
>DASTEU010000029.1:0-3312 GCA_035709325.1 Candidatus Limnocylindrales bacterium
CGGATGGGCAGGCCCACGCTCGAGCCGGCCGCTCCGATGCGCGCACACGCCCAAAGGGCGGCCGGGCGGCTGAGCCCGTTCGGTGTGGGAGGAAACCGGTCGCGATCGACGAGCCTCAGTGCTGCACGGCGGGCCGGACACCGGGCAAGAAGGGTCAGGGACGCCGCCCGGCGAGCGCGTCGGCGTGGATCCCGCGCGGGTCGATCGAGGCGCGGCCCTCCCTCGCCGCGAGCTCAGCGAGCGTCTCCTCGTCGAGGACCGCGAGCATCGCGTCGCGGACGTCGATCATCACGTCGCGCAGCGCGCAGGTCGCCTCGTCCGGGCAGGAGCACGGCCCGTAGTAGCGCAGGCTGACGCAGGGCAGGGGAGCCAGCGCGCCGTCGAGGAGGCGGATCACCCGGCCGATCGAGACGTGCGACGGGTCGTCGGCGAACGCGTAGCCGCCCCGCGCGCCGAGCGTCGTCTTCACGATCCCACCGCGCTTGAGCGTCGACATGATCTGCTCGAGGAACTTCGGCGGCAGGTTGTTGCGCTGGGCCAGGGCCGCCAGGGGGACGGTCGCGTTCGGGCCGCTGCGGACCAGGTCGGTGAGCGCCCGGAGGCCGTACTCGGAGCGGCGCGAGAGTCGCATCGCCGTTCATTCTGCCACCGAACCCCTAGTCCGAGGGTGGGCATTCCGCACCGCTCGGCGCGGCGGCTGCCAAGCGGCCCGGCCCGGTTAGAACATGCGTACGAAACCCTCCGCGAGATGGTAGACTCGCGCCCGATGGCGGACGACCTCACCCGGATCCTCGCGCCGGACCTCGTGGACGAGGGCGACCGGATCGTCGAGGGCGCGCTTCGGCCCCGGACGCTCGACGAATACATCGGCCAGCGCGAGGTCAAGGCCAACCTGTCCGTGCTGCTCGCGGCCGCCCGGGGCAGGGGAGAGGCCGCCGACCACGTCCTCCTCTACGGGCCGCCCGGGCTCGGCAAGACGACGCTCGCCACGATCATCGCGCGCGAGCTCGGCGTCAACGTCCGCTACACGTCGGGCCCCGCGGTCGAGCGGGCCGGCGATCTCGCCGCGATCCTCACCGCCCTCGACGAACGCGACGTCCTGTTCATCGACGAGATCCACCGGCTCAACCGGGCCGTCGAGGAGATCCTCTACCCGGCCATGGAGGACTACGCGCTCGACGTGATGATCGGCAAAGGCCCCTCGGCACGGAGCCTGCGCCTCAGCCTCAAGCCGTTCACGGTCGTCGGAGCGACGACCCGGGCCGGCCGCATCTCGGGACCGCTCCGCGACCGATTCGGGGCCACCTACCGGCTCGACTTCTACGAGGAGCCGGACCTCACCGCGATCGTCGACCGTTCGGCCGGCATCCTCGACGTCCCGATCGAGCCGGCGGCCGCCCGGGCGATCGCCCGCCGCGGCCGGGGCACGCCGCGGATCGTGAATCGCCTCCTCAAGCGGACCCGCGACCACGCCCAGGTTCACGGAAACGGCCGCGTCGACGAGCGGACCGCAACCGAGGCGATGCGCCAGATGGAGATCGACGACGAGGGCCTCGACTCGACCGATCGGAAGCTGCTCGCCGCGATCATCCAGAAGTTCGCCTCGGGCCCGGTCGGCGTCCAGGCCCTGGCCGCCGTCCTGAGCGAGGAGGTCGAGACGATCGAGGACGTCTACGAGCCGTTCCTGCTCCGCCTCGGCTTCCTCGACCGCACGCCGCAGGGCCGGATCGCGACCGAGGCGGCCCGCGTCCACCTCGCCCGCCTCGGCTACGAGATCCCGCCGCCCCGCCGGCCGGAGCCGGACATGCCGAGTCTCTGGGAGGACCCGGGCGCCGGGGTGGGCTGAATGGAGGGGCTCGAGCCGCTCGGCCGGGTGCTGATCGTCGGGGGCGTCGTGCTCGCGCTCGTCGGCCTCGTCCTCGTCGTCTCGCCGAACATCCCGTTCCTGGGCCGCCTGCCCGGCGACATCCGGATCGAGAACGACAACGTCCGCGTCTTCATCCCGATCGGGACGATGATCGTCCTGAGCCTGCTCGCCACGCTCGTTCTCAACCTCATCGGCCGCGGTCGATGACCGAACCCGCCTCGACGTTCCGGGGCCGCGCCTCGCGCTACGACGTGCTCGTCCCGCCGCCCGCGGACGGCTCGACCCGAGCCCGCCTCGGTCGCCTCGAGCTCAGTCACGGCGTGGTCGAGACGCCCCAGTTCATGCCGGTCGGGACGAACGCGACGGTGAAGGCGCTCGATCCCGCCGACATCGCGGCGACCGGCGCGACGATCATCCTCGCGAACACCTACCACCTCTACCTGCGGCCGGGTCACGAGCGGATCGCCCGCCTCGGCGGGCTGCACCGGTTCATGGCCTGGGACCGGCCGATCCTGACCGATTCGGGCGGCTTCCAGGTCGTCTCGCTCGGTGACCTGCGGGTGATCGACGACGACGGGGCGACGTTTCGGAGCCACCTCGACGGCTCGCTCCACCGCTTCACCCCGGAGCACGCGATCGCGGTCCAGGAGGCGCTCGGTTCGGACGTCGCGGTGGCCTTCGACCAGCCGGTGGCGCCGTCCTCACCCCGCGAGCGTGTCGCGGAGGCGACCGAGCGGACCCATCGGTGGGCGGAGCGCTGCCTGGCTGCCCACGGCCGCCCGGACCAGGCGCTCTTCGGGATCGTCCAGGGCGGCCTCGAACCGGACCTGCGAGCGGCAAGCACCACGTTCATCGCCGGTTTGTCGTTCGACGGGATCTGTCTGGGCGGCCTCGCCGGCGACGAGACGCCCGAGCAGCGCGACGCGACCCTCGACGTCGCCGTCCCTCTGCTCGCCGACGACCCCCGGCCCCGCTACCTCATGGGCCTCGGCTCGCCGGCCGACCTGCTCGAGGCCGTCCACCGCGGCGTCGACCTCTTCGATTCGGTGCTGCCGGCGCGGGTCGCCCGGAACGGCCAGCTGTGGATTCCGGGCGGCCGCCTGAACATCCGCAACCGGCGCTTCCTCGACGATCCCGAGCCGGTCCAGGACGATTGCCCGTGCCCGCTGTGCCGCTCGTTCTCGCGGGCCTACATCGCCCATCTCTTCCGAGCCGACGAGCTGCTCGCGTACCGTCTCGCGACTTGTCACAACCTCACCTTCACCCTAGACTTCATGATCAGGATTCGGGCGGCGATTCGATCCGGACCCTTCCCCGCCGTCATGCCGGAGCTCCGTCTGCGCGCGGGTCGTACAAGCGGCCGTGAAGTCGCGGAGAAGTCCGCGTGAAGGCCCGATCGGTAACCTGCTCTCAAGCGCGGAGGAACAAGGATGGGCTCGCGAGAT
>DASTEU010000030.1:0-5270 GCA_035709325.1 Candidatus Limnocylindrales bacterium
TGCAACCGGACCTGACACGCTCCGAGCGTCGCCGGTCTGGCGACCGTGTTCGGTGCCGGTGGCGGCACAAGTTCATACCGTGAGATCGAAGACACCGACCTGATCGTCCTGTGGGGCAGCAACGCCCGCGAGACGCATCCGATCTTCTTCCATCACCTGCTCCGCGGCGTCCGCAACGGCGCCCGCCTCTACGCGGTCGACCCGCGCCGGACGAGCTCGGCCGAGTGGGCCGACGTCTGGCTCGGGCTCGACGTCGGCGCCGACATCGCCCTGGCGAACGCCGTCGGGCGCGAGATCATCGCGGCCGGCCTCGAGAACCGCGAGTTCATCGAGCGCGCGACCGAGGACTTCGAGGCCTACGGGGCGAAGGTCGAGAGCTATACGCTCGACTACGCCGAACGCGAGACCGGCGTCCCGGCCGAGGCGATCCGCGAGCTGGCCCATGCGTTCGCGACCGCACCGCGGGCGATGATCTGCTGGACGCTCGGCATCACCGAGCACCACAACGCCGTCGACAACGTCCTGGCCCTCATCGATCTCGTGCTGCTGACGGGGCACGTCGGCCGCTACGGCAGCGGCGTCAACCCGCTCCGCGGCCAGAACAACGTCCAGGGCGGCGGCGACATGGGCGCCCTGCCCGATCGGCTGCCCGGCTTCCAGTACGTCGAGAACGACGAGCTCCGGGCGAAGTTCGATGCTGCCTGGGGCGTCACGGTGCCGTCGAAACGGGGATGGCACCTGTCGGGCATGTTCGACGCGATGGAGCGCGACGAGCTCCAGGTCGTCTACGTCATCGGCGAGAACCCCGTCCAGTCCGAGGCTGACCAGAAGCGCGCGAAGCACCTCCTCTCGACCCGCGACTTCCTCGTCGTCCAGGACATGTTCCTGACGGCGACCGCCGAGCTCGCCGACGTCGTGCTCCCGGCAGCCAACTCCGCGATCGAGAGCGAAGGGACCGTCACGAACTCCGAGCGACGCGTCCAGCGCGTCCGCAAGGCGCTCGATCCGCCCGGCGAGGCCCGCGACGACCTGTGGATCATCGCCGAGCTCGCCCGGCGGATGGGCTCCGATTTCGGCTGGGCGACCGCCGAGGACGCGTGGAACGAGGTCCGTTCGCTCTCGCCGGTCCACGCCGGCATGTCGTATCGCCGGCTCGAGCAGCTCGGCGGGATCCAGTGGCCGTGTTACGACGAGGAGCACCCCGGCGAGATGTTCCTCCACAGCCGGCTCTGGGAGGACCCCGTTCCGGGCCGCCGCGTCCCGTTCGTGCCGGTCGACCACGATCCGCCGGTCGACCGCCTCGACGACGACTACCCGATCCGCCTGACGACCGGACGCCGGCTCGACTCGTACAACACCGGTGTCCAGACCGGCGGCTACACGTCCCCGCTGCGCCGCGGCGAATCGCTCGACATCAGCCCGGAGGACGCCGAACGGCTGAGCCTGGCGGACGGCGAGCGGGTCTGCGTGACGTCGCGCCGGGGGCAGATCGAGGCGCCGATCCGGATCGACCCCTCGCTCCGGCCGGGGCTCACGTTCATGACGCTCCATTTCCAAGACGACGTCGCGACGAACCTGCTGACGATCGACGCGACCGACCCCAAGTCGGGCACCGCCGAGTTCAAGGCGACCGCGATCCGGATCGACAAGCTGCCGCGTGGCGCGTCGCCGGTGGCGGCCGGCGGAACCGCTGCCCGGTGACCGTCCCGGCCCGGGTCAGCATCGTCACGCTCGGCGTCACCGACGTCGCCCGCTCGGTCGCGTTCTACGAGGCGCTCGGCTGGGAGCGCTGCGCCTCGAGCATGGACGAGATCGCCTGGTTCCGGACGGCCGAAACCTACGTCGGGCTCTTCGGCTGGCACGACCTGGCAGCCGACGCCAACCTGACCGAGCCCAGCCGGGGCACGTTCGGGGGCATCACGCTGGCGATCAACGTCGAGACGGCCGAGCTGGTCGACCGGGCACTCGAGGAGGCCGTCGCCGCCGGGGGCACCCTGCTGAAGCCGGGCACGACGCTGCCATTCGGCTACGGCGGCTACTTCAGCGACCCGGACGGCCACGCCTGGGAGGTCTGCCACAACCCCTCGTTCCCGATCGGGCCCGACGGGCGGATCACGATCCCGTAGGAGGGCCGCCGCGCCTTCGTGATCAGTGATGCGGCGCGTGCGGCCGGTGGAGGCCGAGGTACGCCGCCCCGAACAGCGCCGCGAGGACGACGATCGCGAGCGTGAAGCTGGCGAGCGGATCCAGCATCGGCGTGAAGAGGATCAGGATCAGGGCGATCGTGACCGCCAGACCCTCCATGGACCGGCTGAGATGCATGCCGAAGCCCTCCTGGAATCGGACGATCATCGTGGCCCACGGGCGGGTCGCGCCGCCACGGCCGTCCATCACGACCTCGCGTGACCAATGGCGCTGGCACCCTCCCGCCCGTCCTCCGGCGCGCCGGCTCGGTACACTCAGACGATGGACCTCCACGTCATCGGGCCGCTGGCCTCGCCCGCGGAGCGGGACGCGGTCGACGGCGTGCTCGGGGCGGCCGACTCCGGATGGCACGGCGGCGAGCGCAACCCCGCGACGGAGGGCCACATCGCCCGCGGCGGCCACGCGGCACGATCACGGCGGGACCTGCTGATCCCGACCCTCCACGCGGTCCAGTCGCGGATCGGCTGGATCAGCCAGCCGGCGCTCAACTACATCTCCCGACGGCTCACGGTCCCGCCGGCCGAGGCGTATGGCGTCGCGACGTTCTACGCGCTGTTCGCGACGACGCCCCGGCCGCCGGTCATCGCCCACGTCTGTGACGACATCGCGTGCCGGCTCGGCGGTGCCGACGAACTCTGTTCGGACCTCGAGCGCACCGTTGGCCCGGCCGGAGAGGCCGATCGCGAGGGACGGACGACCTGGCTGCGGAGCCCGTGTCTGGGGCTCTGCGAGCGGGCACCGGCGGCGATGTTCACGATCGCGGGCGACTCGCCCCGAACCCAGGTCGCGGCACCGGTCGACGCGGTCGGCGTGGCCCGGCGGCTGGCCGAGGCGGGGTCGGGCGCGCCGGACGGCGACGGGGCACCAGGGGCGGACTCCGAGCCGAAGCGCTCGAGCCCGACCGGCGGCGGCCCGGACGTCGCGGTCTCGGTCCCCCAGGTCGGCCGGCCCGGCCTGCGCCTCCTCGCCCGGGTCGGCGTCGTGGACCCGACCTCGCTCGACGACTACCGGGCCCACGGCGGCTTCCGGGCCCTCGAGCGAGCGCGGGCGATCGGCCCGGCGAGGGTCGTCGAGGAGGTCGCCGAGTCCGGCCTCGTGGGTCGCGGCGGGGCGGCCTTCCCCACCGGGCGCAAGTGGGCCGCGGTCGCCGCCCAGGCGGCCCAGCCGCACTACCTCGTCTGCAACGCCGACGAGTCCGAGCCGGGCACGTTCAAGGACCGGATCCTCATGGAGCACGACCCGTTCGCGGTCGTCGAGGCGATGGCGATCGAGGCCTTCGCGGTCGGTGCGACCCTGGCATACCTCTACATCCGCGGCGAGTACCCGCTCGCCGAGAGCCGGATCCTGAACGCGATCGCCCGGACTCGCGAGGCCGGGCTCCTCGGCAACCTCGAGATCGAGCTGCGCCGCGGCGCGGGGGCCTACATCTGCGGCGAGGAGACCGCCCTCTTCGAATCGATCGAGGGAAAACGCGGCGAGCCCCGCAACAAGCCGCCGTTCCCCGTCGAGGTCGGTCTCTTCGGCAAGCCCACCGCGATCAACAACGTCGAGACGCTCGTCAACGTCCTGCTGATCGTCGGCGACAACGGCGGGGCCGCGGCGTACCGGGCGATCGGCACCGACGCCTCGACGGGCCCGAAGCTCTTCTGCCTCAGCGGCCACGTCGCCCGGCCCGGCCTCTACGAGGTGGACTTCGGGGCGACGCTCCGCGACCTGCTCGAGCTGGCCGGCGGCGTCCCCGGCGGCCGCGGCCTCAAGGCAGTCCTGCTCGGCGGCGCGGCCGGCGTCTTCGTCGGGCCGGAGGCGCTCGACACGCCGCTCACGTTCGAGGCGACCCGGGCGATCGGGGCCACGCTCGGGTCGGGCGTCGTGATGGCCTTCGACGAGACAGCAGACCTGGTCGGGACGCTCCGCCGGATCGCCCGCTTCTTCCGCGACGAGTCGTGCGGCCAGTGCGTACCGTGCCGGGTCGGCACCGTGCGCCAGGAGGAACTGCTGGCCCGCCTGGCGACCGGGGCCACGTTCGGCAGCCGCGAGGACGAGCTGGCCCTCCTCGGCGAGATCGGCCGGGCGATGCGCGACGCGAGCATCTGCGGCCTCGGCCAGACGGCGAGCTCGGCGATCGAGAGTGCCTTCCGACGGCCCGACCTGGTGACGGCATGACGACCGAAGCCCTTCCGCCCGGCAGCCCGAACCACCCGATCATCGTCAACCCGCCGGCGCGGCCCTCGCGGCCGCCCACTCCGCCGCCCGCACCGGCCCTGCCGCCGGTCGAACTCACGATCGACGGTGAGGCGATGGCGGTGCCGGCCGGCTCGACGATCCTCGAGGCCTGCCGGGCCCAGGGCGTCGACACCCCGACGCTCTGCTACCTCGAGAACCTGACGCCGGTCAACGTCTGCCGGGTCTGCGTCGTCGAGGTGACCGGCTCGCGCGTCCTCGTGCCTGCCTGCTCGCGCCGTGTCGAGCCCGGGATGGAGGTCCAGACCGACTCGGAGCGTGTCCGCCACAGCCGGAAGATGGTCCTCGAGTTCCTCGGCTCCTCGGTCGACCTCTCGACCACGCCGACCGCAGGCGACTACCTCGAGCGCTACGACGCGGATCCGGCGCGGTACGGCCCGCCGGCGCCCCCGGCGGCCGAGGGCGAACGGGACGCCCGCGAACCGGGCCACCATCACGGCCCCCACGGCGCCCTGGCCGAGAACGTCGCCCAGCCGGTCAAGGTCGACAACGACCTCTACGTCCGCGACTACTCGAAGTGCATCCTCTGCTACAAGTGCGTCGAGGCGTGCGGCGAGGACGCCCAGAACACGTTCGCGATCGGGGTCGCCGGCCGGGGCTTCGACGCCCGGATCTCGACCGAGCAGAACGTGCCGCTGCCGCAGTCGGCCTGCGTCTATTGCGGCAACTGCATCGGCGTCTGCCCGACCGGCGCCCTGATGTTCAAGTCCGAACACGACATGCGGGCCGCCGGCACCTGGGACGAAAGCGCCCAGACCGTCACCGACACGATCTGCCCGTACTGCGGCGTCGGCTGCACACTGTCGCTCCACGTCCAGGACAAC
>DASTEU010000031.1:0-5923 GCA_035709325.1 Candidatus Limnocylindrales bacterium
CCGGGACGAGCCGCTCCCCGAGGACGCCGGCATCGACGCCCGACCCGAGCCGGTCCGGTCACCGGCCTGCGTGATGCCCTCGAACGAGGCGCGCGGGCGCTGGGCGGTCGACGGCGCGGTCGGCTGGGGCGTCCGGCTCGGTCTCGGGCTCGTCAACGGGATCGGCGACGAGCACGAGGCGCTGCTCGACCGCGAACTCGAGCGCGGCCCGTACCGGAGCCTCGTCGACGTCGTCGAGCGGACCGGCCTGCCCGAAGAGGTCGTCGAGCGGCTGATCCGGGTCGGCGGGCTCGATTCACTCGGGCGGCCGCGGCGCGAGCTCCTCTGGCAGCTCCGCGAGGTCGCGGGCTCCGTGCGCGGCGCGGTGCCGGGGCGGGCGGCAGGTCGCCCGGCGAGCATCCGCCTGCCGCCGACCGAGGCGCCGACCCTGCCCGGCCTCACCGAATCGGAGCGGATCGGCGATGCGTACGCAGTGGTCGGGCTCGATGCACGGCGCCAGGTCGTGTCGCTCTACCGCTCGGTGCTCGACCGGCTCGGCGCCGTCCCGAACTCGGCGCTCGCCGACCGCCGCCCGGGAAACGTCCGCCTCGGCGGCCTGGTCGTCACCCGCCAGCACCCGATGACCGCCAAGGGCACGGTCTTCCTCGCCCTCGAGGACGAGACCGGCATGGTGAACGTCACGCTCTGGCCCGACACCTGGGCCCGCCTCCGCGGCGTCGTCCGGCGTCACGCGCTGCTCCTCGTCGAGGGCGACCTTCAGCGCGAAGCGTCCGTCGTCAACGTCGTCGCCCGCGACGTCCGGTCGCTCGTCGAGGTCGCCGCATCCGTCGGGCAGGGCCCGGATCGGCCGGAAGGCGTACGGCAACTCGGCTATGCCGGGATGCGCCGGCTCGGCTGAGGCGATGCGGGCCTGCCGCCGGGGATGCCCTCAGCGCCGGCGGGCGAGCATCGGGCGCTGATCGCCGCCACGGCGCCGCTGCCGGCCGCCGCTCTGGCGTGCCGCCTGCGCGGCGCGCGCGGCCCGGTTCGGGTTGGCAAGGGTCAGGAAGCGGCGATACCAGCCGGCCGCCCCGCCGAAGAAGATGCCGGCCACGAGCGACGTGAACACTCCGGCCGCGATGTTCTGGCTGATCTCGACGTCGGTGAGCTGGACGAAGGAGCCGACGCCGGCGACGATCGTCACCGAGAAGCAGATCGCACCGACGAGACCGGCGATCCCGCCGGTCAGGTAGCTCGCCCGCGGAGCCATGAAGCCGGCGAGGAAGATCGAGCCGATCGGCGGGCTCAGGACGAAGTACTGGTAGAGCAGGCTGGCGGCGAGCTGCGGGATCGAGCTCTCGAAGTTCTCGGTGTTCTCGGGGATCGGCGGGATGACGGCCGCGAAGAACGCGGTCGCGGCCACCGTGATCAGGACCGGCAGCCAGACCGACCGATGACGGATGAGGCTCGGCAGGGCCTGCAGGTCGGCCCGCACGTCGATGGGCCGGAACGAGGCACGGAACGCGGAGCCCAGGCCCGGCCGGGCCGGCGCCGGAGCGGGTGCGGGTGCGGGCTGGGCTGCTCGGCGGGGTCGGGGGCCCGCGGCGGCGGCTCCCGCGTCGGCCGCGGCTTCGGTCGCGCCCTCCGCCTCGTCGAGGGCCTCATCCTCGGCGACGAGATCGGCGTCGTCGGCCAGCGTCGCCCGGTAGCGGCGGCGCGCCTCGGCGCGGTTGGTCCTCTTGGCGCGGGCCACGGTGCCTCCAGCGATCAGCGGTTGGGGTGTGTCGGTGCATCGTAGTCGATCCCGCCCCGGCTCCCGTCGAACACCCGTGCAGGACGCGGTGAGCGGCAGCTAAGCGACCGGTGAGCGGCGACGAACCGCCGGCTGGTACAACGGGACCGCACGCCCGCCGCAGCCGCCCGAGTCCCGCCGGGAGGTTCGTCGATGGTTCGCGTCCGGCACGTGGGCTCGCTCGTGGTGCTCGCGGCACTGCTCCTCGCCTCGATCGGCCGGGCCGGCGATCGGCTGCCCGAGCCGCGCGCGCCCGAGCCCGACCTCGCGGCGGCCGTCGGCTGGCCGACGTCCACGCTGCTCGTCTCGGAGATCGTGACCGGCGGCGCCTCCGCGTCCGACGAGTTCGCCGAGCTGACGAATGCCGGCGCCACGGCGATCGACTTGACCGGGCATGAGCTCGTCTATGTCACGTCGAGCGGGAGCACGGTGACACGCAAGGCGGCCTGGGCGACCGCGACGATCCTTGGCCCCGGAGCCCACCTGCTCGTGGCAAACGCCTCGGGCGCCTATGCCGCAATCGCCGACGCGACGTACTCGGGCGGCTTCGCCGCGACCGGTGGAGCGCTCGTCCTGCGACCGATCGGCGGCGAGCCCATCGATGCGGTCGGCTGGGGCGACGCGACGAACGCGTTTGTCGAGGGTTCGGCGGCTGCCGCACCGGCGGCCGGTTCCAGCATCGAGCGCCTCCCGGGCGGATCGGCCGGGAACGGCACCGACACGAACGACAACCAGGCCGACTTCGTCGTGCAGACCGTCCCGTCGCCGCAGAACCTGGCCAGCGCGCCCGTCCCGGAGCCGAGCTCGCCGCCAAGCCCGACGCCTTCACCCGTGCCCAGCCAGACGATCGCACCGACGCCTTCGCCGAGCTCCACGCCTACGCCCATGCCTACGCCCACGCCCGAGCCCACGCCCGAGCGAACGCCGACGTCCACTCCCACGCCCACGCCTCCGCCGACGACATCCCCGACTCCCGAACCCACGCCGACCCCCGCGCCCACGCCGTCCCCGACTCCCGAGCTCACGCCGACCCCGGTGCCCACGCCGACCCCCGTTCCCGTCACGCCGATCGCCGAGGCGCGCGTCGCGTCTGACGGCAGCGTCGTGACGATCACGGGCACGCTCACGACGCCGCTGGGAGCGATCGACTCGGGCCGGATCGGGTTCGTCCAGGACGAGACCGCAGGGATCGCACTCCGCCTCGACGCGGCGCTCGTCTCGCCGTTTCCCGCGGGACTTCCGATCGAGGTGACCGGCGCGCTCGGGAGCTACTTCGGCCTGCGGGTCGTCAACGTGGAGGGCTTCGCGATCCTGGCCCAGGACCCGGTTCCGATGCCCGGGGCCCTGTCCGCGGCCACGGGCACCGCCGGCGAGGTGCTCGAAGGCACGCGCCTGCGCATCCAGGGACGCGTGATCGAGGCGCCGTCGCCGCTCGCCGACGGACTGGGGATCACGATCGACGACGGCAGCGGGCCGCTCCGGGTGGTCGCCGGCCCGGCCGCTCTGGGCGTCTCGACGGTGGCGACGGGCGACGACGTCGTCGCGATCGGACCGCTCGGCCAGCGGGACAGCAGCGGCACGGGGACCGCGGGCTACCGCCTGCACGCGACCGTATCGGGCGACCTGTTCGTGCTGCCCCCGGTCACGCCGAGCCCGACGGCGACGCCCGCGCCGACACCGACCCCGTCGCCGACCGCATCGCCGAGCGCGACACCGGCACCGTCCACGACACCCGTTCCGAGCTCGACGCCATCGCCGACGGCGACACCCTCCCCGACCGCGAGCCCGGCGACGACGATCGCCGCCGCCCGGGGCCGGCCGGTCGGTTCGGTCGTGAGCGTCAGCGGCGTGGTGACCGCGGAGGCGGGGCGCCTCGGGATGCCCTCGCTGATCGCGATCCAGGACGAGTCCGCGGGGATCGTCGTCCGCGTGCCGGACGGCACGACGGCGCCCGCCCGGGGCACGCTCGTGACCGTCCGCGGAGAGCTCCAGGCGCCGTACGGCCAGCTGGAGGTCCGGCCGGCTCCGGGCGGCCTGAGCCACGGCGGGACCGGCATCCTCCCCGAACCGCTCCTGGACGACGGGTCGCTCGGCGAGGCAGTCGAAGGCCGGCTCGTCGTCGTCAGCGGTGCCGTGGAGGGCCGGCCGACGAAGTCGACGAGCGGCGACATCACGTTCTTCCTCGACGGGCCGGTCGGGTCGATTCGAGTCGTCGCCGACGGATCGAGCGGGATCACCCAGGATTCGGTCCAGCGCGACGTCGTCTACCGGATCGTCGGCGTCGCCGGGCAGCGGGCGAGCCGCAAGGACGCCGCGGACGGCTACCGCGTCTGGCCCCGTGACGCCCGCGACCTGACGCCCGTCTCGTACCCCGTCCCGAACCCCAGCGCCTCGCCGGGCCCGACCGCCTCACCGCCCGGGTCCGGTCGCCCACCCTGGGGGACCGTCCTCCCGATCGCCGATGCCATCCGCCAGGGCGACGGCGCCGTCACCGTCGAAGGCCTCGTCACGATCTCCCCGAAGCTCCTCGACGGGAGCGGCCGGCGGATCGTGATCGAGGACCGCAGCGCGGGCGTCGAGATCCTGCTGCCCGCCGAGGCCCGGGCGCCGGCCGTCGGATCGCGGGTCCGCGTCGCTGGATCGATCGGGCGAGCCTACGACGCTCCGCGCCTCCGAGCCGAGGCCGTCACGGTGATCGCGACCGGCGCGCGGCCGTTGCCGCTCGTGCTCACGAGGCCGCCGACGGCGGCGCACGAGTGGCGGCTCGTGCGCGCCTCGGGAACGATCGCCGACGTCCACAAGCTCGGCGACCGCTGGCGCGCGGAGCTCGTGCTCGGCAGCGAACGGATCGTGATCTCCGGACTGGCCGGCGCCGGGATTCCCGTCGCGTCGGTCGTCGAGGGGCGTCGGGCCACGATCACGGGCATCGCCCGGCGGCCGTACCCCGGCGCCACGGACCGGCGCTGGTCGATCGTCCCGCGGGGCCGATCCGATCTCGCTCTCGCGGGCTCCTCCGGGACGTCGGCGGACGGCGATCCGGCGGCCGCCGACCCGTCGGCGGGGCCGGGCGCGGCCGCATCTGCCGCTGGCGCCGGCACGCCGGACGTGGACCTGGCGGACCTCGCCGATCACGTCGGTCAGTTCGTGCGGGTCGGCGGGATCGTCACGGAGCTCCGGTCGGGCGGCTTCGGGCTCGACGACGGGACGGCAGTCGGGTCGGTCGCCCTCGGCGGGGAGGCGGCGGAGTACCTGCCGCTCATCGAGCCGGGCGACGCCCTCAACGCGAGCGGCCGCGTGATCGAAGACGGCGAAGGCTTCACGATCCTCGTCGAGGACCCGGCCGGCATCGTGCGCGTCGGCGATCCCACCCTGGCCACCCTGAGCGGGGAGCCGGCGGCAGGGAACCCCGGGCCGCAGCGGGCCGCCGATTCGGACGCCACCGGCGGCGCCTCACGGGTCGCCGGGGAGCTCCTGGGCGTCGAGGGCGCCGGCCTCGCCGGGCTCCTCGGGATGGTGCTGCTGTCGGCCGCGTCGATGGCCGCGACCGTCGCCCACCGGCGGCGTGCGCGACGTCTCATGACGGCCCGCGTGGCCGCTCGCCTGGCGACCGTCGCGGGCCCTGCCGTCGCCGAGCGTGGGCCGAGCGTGGCGGAGCGTGCGTGACCGTGCTTGACGCTCGCGAGAACGCGGGACTATCCTCGCCCGAGTTTCGCGCCTGCGAAGCACCACCTGAGCGAGGGTTGAGGTTTGCCGAACGCGGACCACCGCGTCGCACTCCCCACCGGGGAACGGCAATACCACATCGGACTCGGACCGGGAGAACTGGCCGAGTACATCCTCCTCCCCGGTGACCCCGATCGGACCGCCCGGATTGCCGCCCGGCTCGACAGTGTCGAGATCGAACGGCGACACCGGGAGTTCGCCTCGGCCACCGGGACGTATCGCGGCGAACGTGTCTCTGTCGTCTCAACCGGGATCGGCACCGACAACGTCGAGATCGTGGTGGCGGAAATCCTGGCGATCACGGAACGGCCGACCTTCATCCGGGTCGGTTCCTGCGGGACCCTCCAGCCGGAGGTGGACCTCGGGGACCTGATCATCTCGACCGGAGCCGTCCGGCTCGAGTCGACAACGAGCTATTTCGTCCACGAT
>DASTEU010000032.1:0-26603 GCA_035709325.1 Candidatus Limnocylindrales bacterium
ACCCCGTGACGACGGTCCTGCTCGCGATCCTGGTCCTCCGCGAGCGGGTGACCGGCGGGCATGCCCTGGGGATCCTCGCCGCCGGTGCCGCGATTGCCCTGATCACCTCGGGGACGGCGGCGTAGGGTCGCCCGCGTCCCGGGCTGCGGTCGCGGTCGGGCGGCGCTCGATCGTCACCGAGGCCACTTCGGCCGCCGCGCGCAGGACATGGACGGCGGCGAAGCCCTCGTCGGCGAAGAGGCGCCGACCGCGGGTCGCGTCGGCCCCGTCCGCGTCGGCCGCGTCGGGCCCGTACGCGTCGGACCCGTCCGCGTCGGCTGCGTCCGCCGCCTCGGCGGCCGCGAGCCGCTCGAGGTGGGCCGCGACGACGTCGGCGTCGACGACCCGCCCGAGCCGGCCGGCGTTCCGGGCGTGGACGACGGCCTCGGGGAGGGCGAGGACGATCGCCACGGCGGGATGGCCCGCCGCCCGGGCCCGGGCGAGGAGCGCCCGCCGAGCGTGCCGTTCGACGTTCGTCGCGTCGACGACCACGAGGCGGCCGGCAGCAAGTCGCCTCGCCACCTCGCGATGGAGGATCGCGAACGCGGGCCGGGTGGCGTTCTGGTTCGCTTCGTCGCCGGTGAGGATCGCCCGGAACGCGTCGGAGGAGAGCACCTCGGCGGGCTCGAAGTGGCGCGCGGCGAACGTCGACTTGCCGGCCCCGGCCGCTCCGACCAGGACGACGAGCGAGGGATCGGGAAGGACGATCGTGCGCACGATCCCGCGGTCGGCTGCGGTGCGCGTCCGCGCGCTACGTGGCGGCGCCGCGATCGACCACGGCGCCGCCGGCGAGGCTCCCGACCTCGGCCTCGGCCTCGGCAAGCGCCCGCAGGTTGTCGTACGTCCGGTCGAGCTCGGCCTGCAGGCGCGTCCCGGTCAGGATCCCGAAGAGCCCGCCGACGATCTCGCCCGGCAGCTCGTACTCGAGCGAGACCCGGACCTCGCAGCCGCGCCCCATCGGCTCGAGGAGCGTCGTCCAGCGGGTCCAGCCGCCGCGGGTCGTGCCCGCGAGCTGGAACAGCGTTGGGCGCTCGGCGGCCGTGACGACGAAGCGACTCTCGAGGCGGCGGCCGGCGACGCGGTAGAAGCCGGTGAAGCTCGAGCCGATTCCGCCCGGCCGCCCCGAGACGTCGCCGAGTTCACCCAGCATCGTCTGCCACTCGGTTCCCCGGACCGGATCGGACAGGATGTCGAAGACGACCTCGGGAGATGCGTCCACGTGGATCGTGGTCGACAGATGACTCATGCACGCTCCAACCGCCCGCGCGCTCGGTCGATGAGCCGTAGAGCCTGAATCCTAAGTCAGCGGGGCCGCCGGCGCACTTCCCATCCGGTGTCGCCGCGGCGAACCTCGTAGGCCGGCTGGTCGTACATCGCCGGGCCGCGGGCGACGTGGCCGTCGGCGAGGCGGAACCGCGAGCCGTGCCAGGGACACTCGATGCAGCCGTCGACGAGGCGGCCCTCCGCCAGGGGGCCTCCGGCGTGGGCGCAGGTCTCGTGGAGCGCCTCGATCCGCTCGCCGGAGCGGACAAGGACGAGCGTGTTGCTCCCCGCCTTCGCCTTCGTCGGACCACCCTCGGGGATGTCGGGCAGTTCGCCGAGGTCGAGCGGCAGCCACTTCGCCCCGGCTCCGCGCCAGGCGTGGCGGTTGACGTGAGTCCCGATCAGGTAGACGAGGTCGCCGCCGACCGCGGCCGAAAGCGACATCACGAGATAGCCGATGACGACGAGGGCGATCGGGACCGTCCGATCGGCCGGATCACCGGCCCGCAACACGAGGGACACGACGAAGAGCACGAGGGCCGTCGTCATCAGCGTCGCGTGGACCGTCGCCCGGAGCCGGGCGGTTCCGTCGGTGTCGGTGTAGTCGGCGAGACCGGCGACCGCCGCCGCGACGATCGTGAGCACGCCGACGAGCAGAGCGACGTCGCCACCGATCGGCTGGCCGATCAGGTCCAGCACGATCCCGACGGTCACGACGCCGATCGGCAGGTCGGTCAGGGCGGAGTGGACGGGATGGCCCAGCCACGTCCCGTTGAGGAAATCCTTGACGGGCCGCATCGGGCGGAAGAGCGCCGAGAGCCAGCGGTGATTGAAGTCGCCGAAGGGCCGGGCCCAGCCCGCCTGAGCGTCGACGATCCGCGTCAGGAACCGACCGAGCATGCATCCACCTCCTGCCCCGAATCTACGCCGGTCGGGCCATCCTCGGATCGGGCGAACCGATAGGCTGTCCGGGCCCATGTCCGACACGACCGCGGACGCCCGTTCCGTCACGCCCACCGGAGGCCGCCAGGACTGGCGGATCCTCGTTGCGATCTTCTGGATCACCTCGATGGTCGAGGGCCTCGGGGTCAGCCAGATCTTCGCCTTCGTCCCCTCGTACCTGCGGGAGATGGGCGTCGCGGAGGCCGATCGGCTGCCCTTCGTGGGGCTGTTCGGCTCGCTCATCTTCGTCGTCGGCGCGCCGTTCGTGCCGCTGTGGGGCGTCTGGGCCGACAAGTACAGCCGGAAGGTCGTCATCGTCCGGAGCGCGCTCGTCGAAGCGGTCGTCTTCGCGGCCGTCGCGCTCTCACGCGAGCCGTGGCAGCTGGCCGGATCGATGCTGCTGATCGGCCTTCAGCTCGGCAACACCGGGGTGATGCTGGCGGGGATCCGCGACGTGGTCCCCAGGGCCCGCCTCGGGACCGTGATCGGCATCTTCGGCGCGTCGAGCCCGATCGGGTTCGCCGTCGGGCCGGCCCTCGGTGGCTTTCTCATCGACGGCCTGGGCTGGTCGATCTCGGGCATGTTCTGGGTCTCGTGCGGCCTGTCGATCGCAACCGCCGCCCTCGTCTGGTTCCTCTCGCGCGAGGTCCGCCCGGAGGTCGTCCCTGCCGGGCGGGTCCTCGACCTCGCGTTCGGGGCGGTCCGGGGCGTCCTCGTCGACCGGGCCGTCCGGCGGATCTTCGTGATCTTCGGCGTCGCGTTCCTTGCGAACCAGATGAGCCGCCCGTACCAGCCGGTCATCGTCGAAGGGCTCGTCGGGACGGGCCCGGGCCTCGCATCGGCGATCGGTTTCGTGGCCGGGACCGCGGCGTTGGCCGGCGCCGTCGCATCACCCCTCGGCGGCGTGCTCGGCGACCGGTTCGGGTTCCGGCCGGTCCTCGTCGCCTCGCTGCTCGGCGGCGGGCTGGCCCTGCTCGCGGTGACTGTCGCCCCCGGCGTCGAGGCGCTGGCGCTCGCGGTGCTCGCCTTCACGGCGTTCAACGGGACGGTCGGGGCGATGGTCTTCAGCCTGCTCGCGACGACGGTCCCGGCGGAGCGCCGGTCGGCGACGCTCAACCTCGTCTACCTGCCGCTCTACGCGGCCGGGGTCGTCGGGCCGGCAGCGGGCGCCGCCGTGGCCGCGATGGCCGGAGTCGCGGGGCCCTTCTGGCTGGGGGCCGGGGTGTTCCTCGCCGGCGCGGTCGTCGTCGCCCTTCGCGTCCGACCCGGTCCGGCGGCCGGCAGCCGCGCGGTGTCCTGAGGCGAGCGTCCGCCGCCCCGAGTGACGGGCGTGTCTCAGACCCGGCGCTCGGCGTCGCCGCCGGCAGCGACAGCCGCCGCTGCGGCCGGCCGGTCGGGCAGCAGCGGGATGACCGCGAGCAGCATCGAGATCCCGCCGTACCAGAGGGCCGGCAGCGCGAGCATCGAGGCGACCGGGACCGTCCATGGCCGGTCGGTCCGAGCGCCCCAGACCACGATCCCGATCGCGATCGGGAGCCGGATCCAGAGCGGGATCGGCACCGAGGCCCACGTGCCGCCCTTGCCGGCGTTCCCGACGATCACGTCGAGCCACTCCCGCCAGGCGGCCGGCATGAAGACCGCCGACACCGCGACGATCCCGGCGGTCATCCCGGCCACGACCAGCAGCGGCCGCCACTCGCGCCGGACGGCAAACCACAGGAGGCCCACGCCCGGGGTGATCTTCGTCAACAGGACGAGTGCCCAGGTCGCCGGCCAGCGGAAGCCGAGGACGATCGCTGCAGCAAGCAGCAGCGACACGTTGCCGCCGGCGACCTCCATCGCGGTGAACGGGAAGAGCAGCCCGGCCGCCAGCAGCCGGGGACCCGTGAGGAAGCGGACCGCCGCGATGAGGATCGCCGTCCAGGCGGCCATGAACGCCTGCCACGGCAGGGCGGTCAGGGGCGTGACGAGCTGGAGGAACGCGGGCGAGTAGACGTACGCGATCGGATCGTTCCACTCCGA
The DNA here is from genome assembly GCA_035709325.1 of Candidatus Limnocylindrales bacterium. Taxonomy (GTDB): domain Bacteria; phylum Chloroflexota; class Limnocylindria; order Limnocylindrales; family CSP1-4; genus CF-46. The sequence goes on from DASTEU010000032.1 coordinate 4,267, forward strand.
GTGGAGGTACGGGTCGGCGAGGGTCGCCTGCCAGTAGCAGCGGGCATCCTGGCCGGTCCCCCAGAGGCGGCCCCACGGCTCCGCGAAGGCGACGATCAGGGCCCAGCCGGCGATGGCGACGGCCAGCCCGACCCAGGCCGGCGTTTCGAGCGCGGCGAGCCGGAGTCGGCCGCCCGAGAGCCGGTTGCGGAGGGTCGTCGCGAGGGCCATGGGGCGATTATCCGCCCCGGACATGTTCAGCCGGGCCGCGCGCCGCTCGACCGCCGGCAGCGGCGGCGGCCGCGCCAACGCAAGAACGCGTAGGGAGCGGCAGAAGGAGTGCGCCATCCCGGGGCGGCCGGCGTTTCTCCTTTGGATATCGGCAGAATGCGTAGGCGCCGTCAGCAACGACGCCCGGCCTACGGATCGTCCAACAAACCACGGCCAAACGCAGCACTTACGCCTTCTTGCACTACGGCCGGCCGGTTCCGCGCCCCACCGCGGAGCCTTCGGCGGGGCACCTGCCACGCCGCGGCAGTCTGCCCGTACAAACGGAGGGTTGCCGCATCCTCGCAAGCCGCTAGGATTGCCGGGCACATATGAAGCCTCCCAGTCGATGCCGAACCTGCCGCTCCCGCGCCCGCGGCTCCGCCGTCCCGTTTCGGGCGGCGGTGCGGTGCTGCCCGGCAACGTAGAGGCAGCCGAGCCCGAGATCATCCAGGCCAGCGGCCTGCGCTGGATCCACATCGAGGAACCGCGCCTCGCCCACCGCGAGTGGCTCGAGCAGCGATTCGGGTTCCACCCGCTCGACTTCGAGGACGTCTACTCGCGCAACCAGCGCCCGAAGCTCGATCCGTACGACGACTACATCTTCATCGTCCTGCACTTCCCGATCTTCGAGAAGGCGTCGGGGCGCCTCCTCTCGGCCGAGCTCGATCTCTTCATCGGGCCCGACTACCTCGTGACGCTGCCGGACACCCAGCTGCCGCCGCTCAACGCGATGTTCGAGCGGATGTCGACCCGCGAGGACCTCCGGGAGCAGACGTTCTCGAAGGGGTCGGGTTACCTGCTCTACAAGATCGTCGACACGAACGTCGACGCCGCGTTTCCGATGCTCCGCAAGATGGGCAACAAGCTCGACCGGCTCGAGGACGACATCTTCGAGGGCCGCTCGAGCGAGATCGTCCGCGACATCTCGAACGCCAAGCAGGAGATCATCAACTTCCGCAAGATCGTGCGACCCCAGCGGGCCGTCCTCCGCGACCTCGAGCGGACGAAGCAGCGTTATCTCGCCGAGGAGCTCGAGGTCTACTTCGACGACATCTCGGATGCCGCCGAGCGGATCTGGGACACGCTGGAGAACTACAAGGAGGTCGTCGAGGCACTCGAATCCACGAACGAATCGGTTCTCGGCCACCGGCTCAACGATTCGTTCCGGATCCTGACCGCGGCGAGCGTCATCCTCCTGCCGCTCACGCTGATCGCGAGCGTCTTCGGCATGAACGTCCATTTCCCGGGCGAGGGCGAGTCGATCACGTTCTTCGTGATCCTGGCCGGCATGGCACTCCTGCTGCTCGCCCTCGTCGTCGTCTTCCGGAGACGTGGCTGGCTCTGAGGACGTCGTCGACGCGTTATCGTCAGGCGGCACCACCGGTTCACCGATGACGACAACCGATCCGATCGCAGATGCCCGGGAGGCGTACGAGCGCCAGGCGTGGTCGATCGTCTACGACGCCCTCGCGCCGGCGGCGGCCGCCGGATCGCTCGGCTTCGCCGACCTCGAACGGCTGAGCAAGGCTGCCTACATGCTCGGCCTGCCAGCCGAGTCGATCGCGATCCTCGAGCAGGCGTACCACGAGGCAAGCCGGGCTGCCGATCTGGTCGCCGCGGCCCGCGCCAGCTTCTGGCTCGGTTTCAGCCTCGTCAACGAGGGAGAGATGACGCGCGCCGGGGGCTGGTTCGCCCGGGCGGAGCGGCTCCTCGAAGCGGACGGCGCTCCTCGCGTCGAGGCGGGCTACCTGCTGATCCCGGCCGGTGTCGGGGCCCTCCAGCGAGGGGCCACGGCCGAGGCGCTGGCGATGTTCGAGGAGATGGGGCGGATCGCGGACCGGTTCGCCGATTCCGACCTCGCCGCGCTCTCTCGACTCGGCCGCGGCGAAGCGCTGATCGGCCTCGGCGAGCGGGATCGCGGAATGCCCCTGCTCGACGACGCGATGGTCGCGGTCACCGGCGGCGAGGTGTCGCCACTGATCGCCGGGATCATCTACTGCGCCGCGATCGAGGCGTTCCACCAGGTCTTCGACCTGCGCCGTGCTCAGGAGTGGACCGCGGCCCTGACGCGTTGGTGCGAGGCACACCCGGAGAGCGTCGCCTTCCGCGGGCGCTGCCTCGTCTACCGGGCCGAGCTCATGGTCCTCCACGGCGCCTGGCACGACGCCGGCGAGGAGGCTCGGCGAGCACGCGAGATGCTTTCCGGCCCGCCGGTGAGCCCGGAGATCGGCGAGGCGCTGTACCAGCAGGCGGAGCTCGAGCGCCTGCGCGGCTCCTACCGCCGGGCCGAGGCCGCCTACCGCCGTGCGGCCGAGCACGGCCGCCGGCCGGAGCCCGGCCTCGCGCTCATGCGCGTCGCCCAGGGCCGGGCCGACGCCGGACGCACGATGATCAGGCGTGCGCTCGACGAGACCACCGAGGTCATCGCCCGGCCGCGCCTTCTCGGCCCCGCCGTCGAGATCATGCTCGCCGCGGGGGACCTTGACGGAGCGCGCGCGGCGGCCGATGAGCTGCGCGGGCTCGCCGCCGCATCCGATGCGCCGCTCCTTCGGGCCCACGCCCTCACCGCGGAAGGCGCCGTGCGCCTCGCGGCCGAGGACGCCCGCGGCGCCCTGCGTGCGCTCCGGGCAGCATGGGAGACGTGGCGGGCCCTGGACGTGCCATACGAGGCCGCTCGCGTCCGCGTCCTGGTGGCCCGCGCCTGCCGGGGGCTCGGCGACGACGAGACGGCGTCGATGGAGCTCGATGCCGCGAGGCGCGCGCTCGAGGAGCTCGGGGCGGGACCGGACCTCATCCGCCTGGCGGAGGGCGCTCGCCGGCGCTCCAGGCGTGGTGCGGCGACGCCGGGCGGCCTGTCCGGTCGGGAGGTCGAGGTCCTCCGGCTCGTCGCCACGGGAAGGACGAACCGGGACATCGCGACGGAGCTCGTGATCAGCGAGCGGACCGTGGACCGCCACGTGAGCAACATCTTCTCGAAGCTCGGCGTGTCGTCCCGGTCCGCCGCGACCGCCGCCGCGTACGAGCGGGGTTTCGTCTGACCGACGGTACCCATCGATCCCGTCGCGGAGATTGGGTACTTCTCCCGATGCCGTGGCGCGCCGGCAGACCTAGGGTCGAGGCGGCGACCAGGTTTCCTGGTCGCCTCCGAAGTCCCGCAGGGAGGCGGCGTCATGAGTGCGAGGGTCGAGACGACCGAACGGGTGGAGACGCTGATCATCGGCGCCGGTCAGGCGGGGCTGGCAGCCGGCTACTTCTTGTCGGAGCTCGGCTTCCCCTTCCTCATCCTCGACGCGAACGAGCGGGTCGGCGATCAGTGGCGGCGACGGTACGATTCGCTTCGCCTGTTCAGCCCGGCGCGCTGGGACGGCCTTCCCGGAAAGGCGTTTCCGGGACCCGGCTGGAGCTACCCGACGGGGCGCCAGATGGGGGACTACCTCGAGTCGTACGCCGCCTGGCTCAGGTTGCCCGTCCGTACCGGCACCCGGGTCGATCGGCTGATGCGCGTCGAGGTTGGCGGTGACGACTTTGTCGCGATCGCCGGCGAATCGCGCATCGGGGCGCGCCAGGTGATCGTCGCGACCGGCGCGACCACCGTCCCGAATGTCCCGGGCGTCGCCGGCCGGCTCGATCCGGCCGTCCGGCAGCTCCACTCCAGCGAGTACCGCAACCCGTCGCAGCTGGCCGACGGTCCGGTCCGCGTCGGGGGGCTGGGACACTCGGGCGCGGACATCGCGCTCGAGTTGGCGCGGACGCATCGGACGATCCTCTCGGGCCAGCCGCATGGCGAGCTCCCGTTTCGCGTGTTCGACACCCGATGGAGGGCGCGGGTCTTCCTGCCGCTGCTCGGCTTCGCCGAGTCGTACGTCCTCACGATCAACACACCGATCGGCCGGAAGGCCGCGGCCCGCTCCCGCGTCGTCCCCGCGCCGCTGACCCGCGTCCGCCGGGCCGATCTCGCGCGGGCCGGCGTGGAACGACATGCGTCCCGGGTCGAGGGCGCTCGGGACGGACTGCCCGTCCTCGAGGACGGAACCGTCCTCGACGTGGCCAATGTGGTCTGGTGCACGGGTTTCGGGCCCGACTACACCTGGATCGAGCCGCCGGTGGTCGGCGGGGACGGCTGGCCGATCGAACAACGCGGCGTTTCGCCGGTTGGCGGCCTGTACTTCCTCGGGGTTCCCTTCCAGTACGGAGTCACATCGACGCTCATCGATGGCGCGGCACGCGACGCGGAGTACGTCGTCGACCGGATCGCGGAGCGCGTCCGGGCGACCATCGACGGGCGGACGATGCAGCCGGCCACGGCCTGACGTCGTCCGGGCGACGGGCGCCGGCTACACGCGCGGCACGGCGACGTCGTCCAGCCCGACGGGAACCGCGACCGGCGGCTCCTTGGCCCGCCGAAGCTCGAGCCGCCGGGCGATCCGCGACAGCGTGTAGTTGATGACGAAGTACACGCAGGCAACGAGGAAGTACGTCTCGGCGGGGTTCCCGAAGAACGAGTGGGTCGACCGGGCGTAGCCGGCCAGCTCGCTGACGGCGGCGATCGACGCGAGCGAGGTGTCCTTGACGAGCGTGATCATCTGCGAGACGAGAGCGGGCATCATCCGAGAGAAGGCCTGGGGCAGGACCACCAGCCGCATCGTCATCGTGTAGGTCAGCCCGAGCGACCGGGCGGCATCGACCTCGCCCTTCGGAATCGAGAGGATCCCGGCGCGCAGGATCTCGGCCAGGACCGCGCTCGTGTAGATCGTCAGCGCCAGCGTCGCCGCCCACATCGGCGCCAGCCAGTCGCGCGGCATGAACAGCGTGATCCCCAGGATCAGGGCGAGGACCGGGGTTGCCCGGACGAGCTCGATCCAGCCGACGACGAGCCACCGCGCCGGTCGCGGCAGCGCGATCCGCCCGAGCGCGAGCGGCACCGCGAGGATGAGGCTGGCGACGAGCGCGGCGGCGCCGATCTGCACCGTCACCCAGAGCCCCTCGAGGAGGAAGAGCCAGACGCGGATGTCGCCGAACGGCGCCCACCGGCGGGGCGGCAGGACCCCGGCCGCGATGAGGACGAGGATCACGCCGAGCACGACCGCCAGGCCGAGGTAGCCGCCGAGCGAACCGGCGATCCCGCGGGCGCGGCGGGAGCGCGCGGCCAACCCGGTCATCGGGCGAAACCCAGGCGGCGCTCGAGGCGCCCCAGGACGATCGCCAGCGGGATCGTCAGCGACCAGTAGCCGAACAGGATTCCGAGGTACGGCTCGAGCGAGAACGTCCGCGACGTGACGAGCAGGCCCATGAACAGGAACTCGCGGGCCCCGATCGCGTACGCCACCGACGAGTTCCGGATCAGCGCCGACGCGACGTTGCCGAGCGGCGGGATCACGGTCCGGAGCGCCTGCGGCAGGACGATCAGGCGGATCGTCGCCAGCTGGCCCAGGCCCAGCGATCGGGCCGCCTCGATCTGTCCCGGATCGACCGCCAGGACGCCCGAGCGGATCGCCTCGGTCGCGAAGGCCCCGGTGTAGACCGAGAGCCCGATCAGCGCCACGATGACCGGGTCGGCCGTGATCCCGAGGTTGCGCGGAGCGAGGACGACCGCGAAGAAGAAGAGCTGGATCAGGAGCGGCGTGTTGCGGAAGAACTCGACGTAGAACCCGGCGATGCCCGACAGGAGCGGCCCGCCCCAGACCCGCATCGAGGCCATCAGCGAGCCGATGACGAGCGCCGCGAGGAGCGCGCTGACGCTGAGCAGGATCGTCGTCAGGTAGCCCTGGACGAAGAGCCCCAGGTTGTCGACGATCGTCTGTCCGATCAAACCGCCTCCGAACGGGGCGACGGGCGGTCCGGTAGACCCGGGACCGCCCGTCGCGATGGTATGCGGATCGACGCTATTACAGGTCGAGCGGGGGCTCCGGGGCCTCCTCGCCCGTGTACGGCTTGACGTGGGTGTCGTACAGCTCTGCCCAGCGGCCGCTGGCCGCCATGTCGTCGAGGACGCCGTTGATGAACTCGACGAGATCCTCCTTGCCCTTCTTGATCCCGATCCCGAGGGGCTCCTCGGTGAACCGCTCGCCGCGGACCTCGAGGCCCTCGTTCTGCTGGGCCAGGCCGAACAGGATCGAGTCGTCGGTCGAGACTGCATCGCAGCGCCCGTCGAGAAGCGCCTGTGCCGCCTCGGAGTAGGTCGCGGTGAGGAGGAGCTTGTCCTCCGCCACGCCCTTCTCGCGGAGGTTCGCCTCGGACGTCGAGCCCTGCCCGGAGCAGACCGTCACGCCGGCTTCGACGAGGTCCTCGACCTCCTGGTAGGGGCTGTCGCTCTTGACGAGGATCCGCTGGCCGGCGAGGTAGTAGATCTTGCTGAAGTCGATCTCCTTGAGCCGGTCCTCGGTTCGGGTCATCGTACTGATCACGATGTCGACCCGATCCTCCTGGAGGAACGGGATCCGGTTCGCGCTGATGGCCTCGACGAATTCGGGCTCCACGCCGAGCGCGGCGGCGATCTCACGGCAGAGATCGGCGTCGAAGCCCTCGACCTCGCCGGACGTCGGGTTCCGGAAGCCGAACGCGATGACGTCGAATTTCACGCCGCAGACGAGCTTGCCGGCCGACTTGATCTCGTCGATCGTCGGACCGCTCACCTCGCTCGGGGCGGGGCTGTCCGGGCTCCCCGGCGCGCTGGCCGGAGCCGACGGGGACGCCGGGCTGGCCGTCGCCCCGCCTCCGCTCGTGCAGGCGGCGAGCAGCAGGGCCACCAACATCAGGAACACGTGTCGTCTCATCGGTCACCTCCTCCAGGTGGGACGGCGCCGCCATGCGGCGGCGGATGGTTAGTGCTGCAGGATCGTGCCGAGGAACCGCCTCGTCCGCTCCTGCTCCGGCGAGCGAAAGAAGTGCTCGGGCGTGCCGGTCTCGACGATCTCGCCGTGGTCCATGAAGATCACCTGATCGGCAACCTCCTTGGCGAAGCCCATCTCGTGGCTCACGACGACCATCGTCATGCCCTCGTTGGCCAGGTCGCGCATGACGTCGAGGACCTCCTTGATCATCTCCGGATCGAGGGCCGAGGTCGGCTCGTCGAAGAGCATGATGTCGGGCTCCATGCACAGAGCCCGGGCGATCGCGACCCGCTGCTGCTGGCCGCCCGAGAGCTGCGTCGGTCGCGCATCGCCCTTCTCGGGGATGCCGACCTTCTCGAGGAGCCGCCGGGCGCGAGCCTCCGCCTCGGGCTTCGGCAGCTTCAGGACCCAGCGCGGCGCCAGCATGAGGTTCTGGATCACGGTCAGGTGCGGAAACAGGTTGAACGCCTGGAAGACCACGCCGATCTCTCGACGGAGAGCGTTCACGTCGAGCCGCGGATCCTGGAGCAGCCGGCCGTCGACGACGATCTCGCCTGCGTCGACGACCTCGAGCCGGTTGATGCAGCGAAGCAGCGTGCTCTTGCCCGAGCCGGACGGGCCGATGATCACGACGACCTGGCCGCGATCGACGCGCAGGGACACGTCGCGCAGGACCTGGAGGGCACCGAACGACTTCGAGACCTTCCGGACCTCGATCATCGCCCGCGCGGGCGGCGCGGCCTCACCTGCGTCTCGCAATCGGTCGCCGGCGGGCATTCCCGTCGAACCGAGCTCCTGTCCGACCATGGCCGGGATGGTAGATGCCACGGCTTGTCAAGAGCAATACAGCGGCCCCCACCCGACGGACGCAAGCATTGCAGCGGCGTTGCACCGCCGCGCAGGCTGCGTTGCACCACCGCGCGGCGACGCGGCCCGGAGCCGCCCCGGCCGGCGGGTTCAGCCGACCGGCAGGTCGCGTTCCGCGGGGCCGATGTAGCGGACGTCGGGGCGGATCAGACGGTTGTCGGCCGCCTGCTCGAGGACGTGGGCCGTCCAGCCGGCATGGCGGGCCAGCGAGAACGTCGCCGGGAAGAGGTCCGGCGAGAGGCCGACGCCCTGGAGGACCGGCGCCGCGTAGTATTCGACGTTCGTCTTGAGGGCCCGGTCGGGGTGTCTCTCGGCGAGGATCCGCAGGGCGACGTCCTCGACGGCGATCGCGAGCTCGAGCCAGTCCGGCCGGTGCTCCATCGCCTCGGCGACTTTGCGCAGCGCGGCCGCCCGCGGGTCGTACGCCCGGTAGACGCGGTGCCCGAAGCCCATGAGCCGCTCGCCGCGGTCGAGCGCCTCGCGCAGCCACTGCTCGGCGTGTTCGACCGATCCCACCTGGGAGAGCTGGTCGACGACCTCCGACGGGGCGCCGCCGTGGAGCGGGCCCTTCATCGTCCCGATCGCCCCGGCCACCGCCGAGGCGATGTCCGAGCGGGTCGAGGTGATGACCCGGGCGGTGAACGTCGAGGCGTTGAAGCCGTGTTCGGCACCGACGATGAAGTAGGCGTCGAGCGCCCGCGCCGTCCCCGCGTCGGCCGGCTTCCCGGTGAGCTGGTAGAGAAAACCCTCGACGAGCCCGAGCGACGGATCGGGCTCGATCGGCGCCTTGCCCTCGCGGACGCGGACGAACGCCGCGAGCGCGGACGGTGAGAACGAGGTGAGGGCTCGCGCCTGCTCGGCGGTCGGCGGCCACGGCAGGTCCTGGGTCGCACCCCACGCGGAGACCGCGGTCCGCAGCGCGTCCATCGGCTTTGCCGACGTCGGCAGCGCTCGCAGGACCTCGATGACCGGGCCCGGGATCGGACCGGTCGCGAGACGATGCTTCGGATCCCATTCCCCGGTCCACAACAGGTTCGCGACGGCCGCGTACGAGCCGCGTTCGACGAGGTCGCCGATGCGGAAGCCGCGATAGATGAGGCGGCCGTTCGCGCCGTCGACCCGGCTGAGCGCCGTCTCCCCGGCGAGGACGCCCTCGAGACCGGGCGAATAGGCCCGCTCGTCGGCAGTGGCGGCCGGCGCCGGACTCGCTGGTTGGGTCATGACAAGCACGATGGTAGCCCTCCGGGCGCCGGACCGTGGCGGTCCGGGCGGAGAGCCGTCAGTCCTCGATCCCGTGGGCCCTCAGTTCTTTGGACTGAGGGCCTCGAGGATCACCCGGACGACGATCGAGCCGAAGACCGCGACGACCACCGCGGCAACGAAGCCCTCCGCCTCGCCGAACCCGAGCTGCCGGGCGAGGAAGCCGCCGACGATCGCGCCGAGGACGCCGACGACGATGTTCGGCAGGCAGCCGCGGGCCGTCCGGCCGCCGACCACCGCGCCGGAGAGGGCGCCACCGATGAACCCGATGACGAGCCAGCCGATGAACTCCACCGGCGTCAGTCTGCCATGGGCGGACGGGCCAGAAACGCCCGGATCGACGCGACGAACGGCTCGACGTGGGTGTGGTGGGCGGCGTGTCGGGCGCCGTCGATGACAACGATCCGACCGTCCGCGAGCCGGGCGTCGAGCGCCCGCGTCGCCTCTCGGAAGACCTCCGGACTGTCCCCGCCGAGGATCTGGAGGACCGGCTGCTCGACGCGTCCGAGCGCCCCGAGCGACGCCGCCGGCGAACCCTCGCCGGCCATCTCGCGGAGCGTCGTGTGGACGGCGGCGGCGCGGATCGGCCAGATCGGATCGGCGCGGTAGGCGGCGAGATCCGGCTCGGGCATCCGGACGACCTCCCGGAAGAACGTCGCGAGCGCCTCGTCACGGTCGCCCGATCGGATGAGCTCGGCGATTCGCTGCTCGACGCCCGCCGGTCGGTAACCTTCGCGCCCGGCGGGTGACGGCGCCCCTTCGTACACGACGACCCGCCCGATCGCGTCGGTCAGCACGGCTGCCCCCAGCGCACACCGCCCGCCGTACGAGTGGCCCATGAGATCGACCGGCTCCCCGGCGTCCTCCGCGACCGCCTCGGCGACTGCGGCGAGGTCCTCGTACTCGCGCTCGATCCGGTACGGATCGCCTGCGTCGCCCGACGCGCCGCGGCCGCGCCGATCGACGGCATGGACCGAGAAGGTCCGGGCGAGCAGGGGCCCGCTCGCCCGGAACGTCGTGTGATCGGCGGTCGTCCCGTGGACGAGGATGATCGGCGGACCCTCGCCGGTCGCGAAGACGGCAATCGGCGTGCCGTCGCGGGAGACGACGAAGCGGGGCCGGCCCGCCCCGGCCGGCTCGGTGGTCACCGGGCGAGATTCGCCGCCGCGGCCTCGTCGAGGATCCAGACCGCTCCCTCCCGCCGCGCGGCCTGAGCCGGCAGGTGTCGGGGATCCGGCGGCGTCCCGAGGACCTCGCCGAGGACCTCGGCCTTCCCGCCGCCGGTGACGACGACGACGATCGCCCGGGCGACGTCGAGCACGCGGGGATGGAGGGTGACCCGCTCGACGTGCGGCTCGATGTGGGTGGGGGCGGGGATTGCCAGCGCGACCTTGCTGACGTCGAAGGCCTCCGAGCCCGGAAAGACCGAGAAGAGGTGGCCGTCCGGCCCGATCCCGACGAGGATCAGGTCGAAGACCGGCCAGCCGCCCTCGGTCGGCGGGCCGTCGGCCCGGAGCATCTCCACGTAGCGCTCGGCGGCCCAGGCCGCGCCGAGCCCGTTGCCGATCGCCTCGCCGTTCGGGAATGGATGAACGTTCGCGGCCGGCAGCGGAACCCCGGGGAGCCGGCCGCTGACGACGTCGATCCCCGATGCGCCGGTCCCCGACCGGCCGCCGAGGGCCGCCAGCTGGAGCAGCTCGGACATCGCGATCTTGACGTTCGAGAGCGGATGGTCGAACGGGACGAAGCGGTCGTCGCCCCACCACAGCTCGACCCGATCCCAGGGGACCGCGTCGCGGAGCGGCGGCCGGCCGAGCCGCCGGTAGATCGCGCCCGGAGTCGAACCGCCGGTCGTCGCCCAGTGGGCCCGGCCGCGCTCGGCGGCGGCAGCAGCCAGCGTGGCGGCGATCCGTTCGGCGGCGGCGTCGGCGCAGGCGTCGGGGTCGGGCAGGACGAGGAGCTCGGGTTCGCTCATCGCTCGACATCTCCGGCGAGCGCGGCGGCCATCCGCAGGGCGTCCGCCGCGACCGGGTCGCGGCCGCCGGCCTCGATCGCCTCGGCGAGCAGGTCCACGTCCGTCCGGCGGGGAGCGTTGAAGCCGCGCTCGAGGGCGTGGACGCCGTCCTGCCAGACGCGAGCGTGGACCGCCTCCTTCTCGGCGGTCACGTCGGCCCGCAGCTCCGAGCCGCGCCAGTCGGCGCGAAGCTCGATCCGAAGCGTCGTCCCGATCGGCAGCTCGGAGACGACCGGCCGGACGACGACCCCGACGTCGGTCCGGTCGAGGCGGAGGGTCGCCCCGAAGCCGCCGGCCGACGGCAGGGTCACGAGCGACCCGTGGCGGGGTGGGCCTCGGCGCAGCGGCGGAGCGACCGCCGCAAGCGGCCGGCTCACGTGCATTCCGAGCCGGGACGCGAGCCAGGCCACGTGATAGACCGGCTTGACGACGTTCGCCACGTCCACGTCGGACTCGTCACGGATCCCGTAGGTCACGGCGATCCGGCGGAGGTGGCGCAGGTACGGCAGGAACTCGGGGATGTCGAAGACGGAGGCGATCGCCTCCCGCCAGCGGGACTGGCGGACGAGGGCGAAGTCCGAGATCGCGATCGGCAGGCGGTCCTGCAGGGCGGCGAGAGCACGGAGATGCGGCAGGCCGCTCCCGTGCCAGGTCGAGCCGTCGACGACGAGCCGGTCGGCGAAGGCGAAGATGTCCTCCGCCATCTCGCTCCCGAACGGCGGCTCGTCCGGCCACCAGACCGTGACCGGCAGGTCGTGAATGAGGAGCGGCGCAACGATCGCGTCGAGGTGCCGGCCGGACTCACCGCCGCTCGTGAGGTAGATCATCTCGGCGCAGACCTCTGGCGCATCGCCGCGGGGCAGGATGCAGTGGGCCTGGATCTGGGCGTCGAGCCACGACGGGCCGTCGGGGTCGGCCGACGAGACGATGAGGGTTCGCGAGGGATGCCGGCCGGTGAGTCGCTGGATGACCGCGGCGCAGCGCTCGGCGGTCTCGGGCCGGCGGGCGATGACGACGAGGTTCATCACGCTCGTCCGGGCGGCGATGTGCCGTTCGTTGCGGCCGTCGCCGTCGACGTCGACCGTCAGGTCCGGCTGCGACCAGATCCGCGTCAGCTCCTGCTGGACCTCCTCGATGCTGTGGGCCCGCGCGCGCCACCGCAGGCTCGGCTCGCCGGGTGCGCCGGCGCGAGTCGCGCGCCCATTCGAAGACAGCGTCTCCGTCATCTCCTCAGATCCGACGCCATCTGCGCCCGTCCCGGGCAAGCAGCTCGTTCGCCGCTTCGGGGCCCCAGGTGCCGGCCTCGTAGTTCGGGAAGGCGGGCGCAGGCTCGTGGGCCCAGGTCTCGATGACCGGCGTGACGATGCCCCAGGCGGTCTCGACCTCGTCGGCCCGGGTGAAGAGCGACGGATCGCCGAGAAGCGCGTCGAGGATCAGCGTCTCGTAGGCGTCGGGCGAGTCGACGGAGAACGCCGAGCCGTACGTGAAGTCCATCGTGACCGTGCGGACGTCGAGGCCGAGGCCCGGCACCTTGGCCCCGAACCGCAGGAGGATGCCCTCGTCGGGCTGGATCCGGATCGCGAGCAGGTTCGGAGCCGGTTCGACCGCAGAGTCGCGGAAGAGCCGATGCGGGACCTCCTTGAACTGGATCGCGATCTCTGTCGCCCGCTTCGGCAGGCGTTTGCCGGTCCGCAGGAAGAACGGCACGCCCGACCCGCGCCAGTCGTCGATCTCCATGCGAGTGGCGATGAACGTCTCCGTCTCCGACTCCGGGTCGACCTCGGGCTCCTGGCGGTAGCCGGGGACCGGTTTGGCGGCGACCCAGCCGGGGCCGTACTGGCCGCGCACGACGTCGGTCCGGACCCGCTCCGGGGTGAACTCGCCGATCGCCCGGAGAACCTTGACCTTCTCGTCGCGGAGGGCGTCGGCCTCGAACGTCGCCGGCGGCTCCATCGCGACGAGCGTCAGCAGCTGGAGCAGGTGGTTCTGGAGGAAGTCGCGGCTCGCGCCGGTCTCCTCGTAGAACGAGCCGCGGTTCTCGACGCCGATCGACTCCGCCACGGTGATCTGGACATGGTCGATGTGGCGGCGGTTCCAGATCGGCTCGAAGATCCCGTTGCCGAAGCGGAAGACGAGCAGGTTCCGGACCGTCTCCTTGCCGAGGTAGTGATCAATCCGGTAGACCTGCCGCTCGCGGAAGACCTTGCCGACCTCGCGGTTGAGGCGGATCGCGGAGTCGAGGTCGTGGCCGAAGGGCTTCTCGATGACGACCCGCCGCCAGCCGCCCTCGTGTCGCTCGTGGTCGAGCCCCACGCGGCCGATCTGGGCGACGATCTCGGCGAAGGCCGACGGCTGGGTGGCGAGGTAGAACAGGTGGTTGCTGCGGCAGGTCTCCTCGCGGTCGATCTGCTCGAGCCGCTTCGCGAGCGCGTCGTAGCTGGCGGGATCGCCGAAGTCGAGTTTCTGATAGCGGATCCGCGCGGCAAACGAGCGCCAGGCGGCCTCGTCGAGGGGCAGCACGCGCGAGAACTTCTCGAGCGTCGCCCGGTACTCCGCCCGCATCTCGTCGTCGTCGTAATCGCGCCGGCCGATCGCGACCAGCGTGAACTCGTGCGGCAGGAGGTTCGTGCGCCACAGCTGGTAGAGGGCGGGTACGACCTTGCGATGCGCCAGATCGCCGGTCGCCCCGAAGAGGACGACGATGCTCGGGTCCGGGATCCGCTCGAGGCGGAGGCCCTCGCGAAGCGGGTTCTCCTCGGCCTTCGGCCTGCGCCGGGCGGCCCTTGCCAGGCGGAGCTGGCGCATCGTCCGCGGCGCGTCCTTCGGCCGCGGCGCGGGGTGCGGCGTCCGGTCCGGGGCCGTCTCGGGGGCGACGAGCGGCTCCGTGCCGGGCGGCGCGGACGGCGCGCCCGGCGTGTCGGGCGCGACCCGGCGGCGCTTCGGGGTCGCGGTCGTCATGTGGCCTGGGTCCCGGCCGCGGCCACGGCCCATGCCGCGCCCCCGTCTACAGCCCCGGCGGCCCCGACTCGTCGTGTCTTACAGTGCCCACGCGAGTGGTATGCCGGATCGGTGGCGTCCCACCGCCGGGAATTAGCCGCCCGATTCAAATTCGCGACCGCTACGCGGCGACGTTCCCGCCTACCAGTGCTGTGGCCACTGGTAGACACGATCGGCGAAGCGGACCGGGAGCCGTGGCGACCGATCGCCGCTCTCGCGGCTCCGGCCCCGGAGCCGACTCGTCGTCTCCTGCAGTGCCCAGGCGACTGGTATGGAGCACCTGCGCGGTCCCCGCACCGGTAATTAGCCGCTGGAGTCGAATTCGCGACCGCCACCCCGCGACGTTCCCGCCTACCAGTGCTGTGGCCACTGGTATGCACGATCGGCGACGCGGGCACGGCGGGGACGACCGGCACCGGGCCGTCCATCACTCGGTCTTCACCGCATGGCCGCCGAACTCGTTGCGGAGCGCGGCCAGCACCTTGGCCCCGTACGAATCGTCCTGGCGCGAGCGGAAGCGGGTCAAGAGCGACAGGGTGATGACCGGCGCCGGCACGTCCCGGTCGATCGCCTCCTGGACCGTCCAGCGTCCCTCGCCGGAGTCGGCGACCCAACCCTTGAGGTTCGTCAGGTCCTGGCCGTTCGCCCGGAACGCCCGTCCGGCGAGCTCGAGGAGCCACGATCGAACGACGGAGCCCTGCATCCACAGCTCGGAGATGGCGGCGAGGTCGAGATCGTACGACGAGGCGTGCATGATCTCGAAGCCCTCGGCGTAGGCTTGCATGAGGCCGTATTCGATGCCGTTGTGGACCATCTTCACGTAATGGCCGGCGCCGGGCGCCCCAACGTGCAGGTAGCCGCCCTCGGGCGCGAGCGAGCGGAAGATCGGCTCGAGGGGCTCCACGACCGAACGCTCGCCGCCGACCATGAGGCAGTAGCCGACCTGGAGGCCCCAGATCCCGCCGCTCGTGCCCGCGTCGACGTAGCCGATCCCCTTCGCGGCGAGGTCGGGCTGGCGGCGCTGGTCGTCGTGAAAGTTCGTGTTGCCGCCGTCGACGATCGTGTCGCCCGGCTCCAGGTGCTCCATCAGCTCCGAGATCTGGGCCTCGGTGGCGTCACCGGCCGGGACCATGATCCAGACTGCCCGTGGAGGGGCCAGCTTCGCGACCATCTCCTCGATCGAGAAGGCCGCGACGGCACCCTCGCCGGCGATCTCCTTCGTCTTCTCCGGGGTCCGGTTGTAGGCGACGACCTCGTGCCCGTCGCGGAGGAGGCGCCGAACCATGTTCGCTCCCATCCGGCCGAGTCCGACGAATCCGATCTGCATGCCCGTTGGCCTCCTGCGGTGGCGGGTCGTGAGGGGGGCGCCTCCCCGGCGAGCTAGGCGAGGGCCTCGCGAAGCGCTGATTCGAGCTGCACGAGGCCTACGTCGAGATCCGTCAGGTGGATGCGGACGATCGGCAGGTCGTGGGCCTCGATCGCCTCGAAGTCGCCCTGGGCCTGGGCGTCGATCAGCTCGCCGAACGTGTACGGCCAGCCGGGGATCGGCCGGTCGACCGGGTGGTCCGCGGTGAGCTGGAGGAACCAGCCGATGGGGGCGCCGCCCTTGTGGAGCTGACCCGTCGAATGGAGGAACCGCGGACCGTAACCGGCCGTCGTCGCGCAGCTCGTCGCATCACGGAGCAGCCGACGCATCCGGTCGATCGCGGCGTCTCGCTCCGGCGACGGGGCAACGAACGCCTGGATCGCCAGGTACGCGTTCGGGCGCCGCCGCTCGAGATGGCGGCGGAGCTCGCCGGCGAGCGTGTGGCTGCCGTCGGCGCTCAGTCGAAGGGGCGCGTCACCGAACAGGGCCAAGCCGTCGGCCGCGACGACGGGAGCCGCGATCGGCCGGCCGCCGTTGCGGTCGTCGCCGTCCTCATGGCGGGCCAGCAACTCGCGGGTCCGCTGCTTCGCCTCCTCGACGTTCGGCTGGTCGAACGGGTCGATCGCGAGAACGGCTCCGGCGATCGCGGTCGCGACCTCCCAGCGCACGAACTCGGCGCCGAGGTCGATCGGGTCCGCCATGTCGATCCGGATCACCGGGTGACCCGCAGCCTCGGCGGCGTCGGCCAGCTCGTCGGCTGCGTCGACCTCGGCTCCGGCCGACCCCGCCAGCCGCAGCCGGACGAACGCCCGGTCCGAACCGTACGCCTCGATCGGGCCGAGCGGCTCGCGGTCCACCGGCACGATCCCGACCCCGCGCTTTCCCGTGCTTTCGGCGACGAGCTGCTCGGCCCACGCGCCGAACGTCGCGATGCCGGGGTCGGCAAGGAACGTCAGCTTGTCCCGGCCGTGCCGGGCGAGCACGCCCATCGCCAGCCCGAGGCTGACGCCGGGATTGGCCTGCGGCTCGGGCTCGCGGCAGGCGGCGAGCATCGTCGAGGCCGACGTGAGCAGCGCGTCGAGGTCGAGCCCGATCAGGCTTGCCGGGACGAGCCCGACATAGGTCAGCGCGGAGTAGCGCCCGCCGATATCGGGCGGGTTGAGGAACACGCCGCGCAGCGCGTCGTGATGGGGGATCGAGTCGACGCTCCGCCCCGGATCGGTGATCGCGACCATCAGCTCGCCGGCGTGCTCGTTGCGGGGGGCGCCGCGGTCGCGCAGCGCCCGCTCGATCCGGGCCCAGGCGTCGGCCTGGAACGCCAGCGGCTCGGTCGTCGTGCCGGACTTGCTCGCGACGATGAAGAGGGTCGCGAGGGGATCGAGATCGTCGACGGCCGCGGCGACGGCGGCCGGATCGGTCGAATCGAGGACCCGCAGGTCGAGCCAACCCTCGGCCCGGCCGAACGTCCGGATCAGCACGTCGGGGGCGAGGCTGCTGCCGCCCATGCCGGCGACGACCGCCGTCGTGAAGCCGGCCTCGCGGATGCCCTCGCCGAAGCCCTCGAGGGCCGCGATCTGCTCGGTGAAGTGGGCCGGCGCGTCGAGCCAGCCGAGGCGGTCGGCGATGGCCTCCTGGACTCGAGGGTCGGGCGACCAGAGGTTCGGGTCGCGGTCGAACAGGCGCTCCGGCCAGCGCTCGGACCGCGCCCTCCGGACCGCCTCGTCGACGGTCGCGGCCGCGTCCCCGAACGAGAAGCGCGGCATGAGCGAAGTCGCCGATACGGGATCTGGCATCGTGGCACCAATGGTAGTCCGTCGGCGTCAACGCCTCGTGGCTCGAGTCCCGAAGGAGTGACAGCGGTGCAGCAGGTCCGCGGTCGCGTCGAGCCGCTCGCGTAGCCCCGGACCACGACGGCGCCGACGTCCAGAGGTCAGCCGGCGGCCTCGATCGCCTGCACCTTGGCCAGCCGGCGCCGGTGGCGCTCCTCGCCGCTGAACCTCGCGGCGAGGAAGGCAAGGCAGCACTCGAAGGCGGGTTCCGGACCGATGACGCGGGCGCCGAGCGTCAGCACGTTCATGTCGTCGTGCTCGACGCCCTGGTGGGCCGAGTAGGTGTCGTGGCAGACCGCCGAGCGGACTCCTCGCAGCTTGTTCGCAGCGATGCTGGCGCCGACGCCCGAGCCGCAGATGAGGATGCCCCGGTCGGCCGATCCGTCTCGGACGGCGAGGCCCAGCCGCTGGGCGAAGTCGGGGTAGTCGTCGTCGGGGTCGGTGCCGTCGCCGCCCAGGTCGATGAGGTCGTGGCCCAGCACCGCGAGGTGAATCCGCCGGATCAGTTCGTCCTTCAGGGCGGCACCGGCGTGGTCGGCCGCGAAGGCGACGCGCATCAGCTGTGGCCGGGGTCCGACCCGGACGATCGGTCGACACCGGACTCCTCGCGATCCAGCGTCGGGTGGCTGCCGTCGCCGCCGCCGGCCCGCCGGTCGTGGCCTCGTCGCGGCGCGGGCAGGTGGCCCGGCTCGAGCGTCGGCACCGGGCCGCGGATCGAGCCGTCGAGCACGCCCCGGGCGACCTCGGTGACGCGGTCGACGGTGAACCCGAACCGCTCGAAGATCGTGCCGGCCGGCGCAGACGCGCCGAAGTGGTCGAGCCCGACGATCGCCCCCTCGTCGCCGGTCCAGCGCTCCCAGCCGAAGGAGACACCGGCCTCGACGGCGACCCTGGCCCGGACCGCTCCCGGCAGGACCGACTCCCGGTATGCCTCGTCCTGGCGTTCGAACAGCTCCCAGCAGGGCAGCGAGACGACCCGGGCCCGGACGCCGTCGGCCGCGAGCGCCTCGGCCGCGCCGGCCGCGAGCTGGAGCTCCGAGCCGGTCGCGATGAGGATGAGCTGCGGTTCACCGCCGTCCGCATCGCGCAGGACGTAGCCGCCGCGTCGGACGCCCTCGCGCGCCTTCTCGGCCGTGCCCGCGAGCGTCGGCAGCTTCTGGCGGGTGAGCGAGAGGGCGACCGGGCCCGCGGGATCCTCGGCGCCCCGCTCGAGGGCGACGCCCCAGGCGGCGGCGGTCTCGTTCGCGTCGCCGGGCCGGACGAACCAGAGGTTCGGGATCGCCCGGAGCGCCGCGTAATGCTCGACCGGCTGGTGGGTCGGGCCGTCCTCGCCGAGCCCGACCGAATCGTGGGTCCAGACGTACACGACGTGGAGCCCGCTCAGCGCGGCGAGTCGGACCGAGCCGCGCATGTAGTCGCTGAACGTGAGGAACGTGCCGACGTACGGCAGCAGCCCGCCGTGATAGGCGATCCCGTTCGCGATCCCGCCCATCGCGTGCTCACGAACCCCGAAGCGGACGTTGCGCCCCGGTTCGTCGGCCTGGAACTCGGGGGCGCCCTTGACGTCGGTCAGGTTCGATTCGGACAGGTCGGCGGCACCGCCGAACAGCTCCGGCACGGGCTCGGCGAGGGCCTGGATCGCATCCTGGCTGGCGTTGCGGGTCGCGATCTCCTCGCCGACCGCGTAGGTCTTGAGGCCGGCGTCCCAGCTGTCGGCCAGGCGGCCCCTGATCCGCCGCTCGAACTCGGCCGCCTCGGCGGGGAATTCCGAGGCGTAGGCCTCGAGCGCCCGCTCCCAGCCGGCCACCAGCTCCTCGCCCGCCGGGATCGCCCGCCGGAGGCGTTCGGCCGCCTCGTCGGGGACGAGGAACGACGCGTCCGGGTCCCAGCCGTAGGCCTCCTTCGTCAGGCGCACCTCGTCCGCACCGAGCGGCTGGCCGTGGGCCTTCTGCGTGTCCTGGCGGTTCGGGCTGCCGAAGCCGATGTGGGTCCGGATCGCGATGAGCGACGGCCGCTCGTCGTCGCGCGCGGTCTCGATCGCGGCCGCGATCGCCTCGAGGTCGTTGCCGTCCTCGACCCGCTGAGTATGCCAGCCGTACGCGTCGAACCGGCCGACGACGTCCTCCGACCAGGCCATCGAGGTCGGTCCGTCGAGCTGGATCCGGTTGTCGTCGTAGAGGGCGATGAGCTTGCCGAGCCGGAGATGGCCGGCCAGGGACGCGGCCTCCGAGGCGATTCCCTCCTGGAGGTCGCCGTCCGAGCAGAGCGTGTAGGTCCGGTGGTCGACGATGACGTGGCCCGGCCGGTTGAACTCGGCCCCGAGCCGGCGCTCCGCGATCGCCATGCCGACCGCGTTCGTGAAGCCCTGGCCGAGCGGGCCGGTCGTCGCCTCGACCCCCGGCGTGAGGCCGAACTCGGGGTGACCGGGCGTGACCGAGTCCCACTGGCGGAACGCCCGGAGGTCGTCGAGCGTGACCTCGTAGCCGCTCAGGTGGAGGAGCGAGTAGACGAGCATCGAGGCATGCCCGGCCGAGAGGACGAAGCGGTCCCGATCCGGCCAGTCGGGGCGTGTCGGCGCGTGGCGCAGGAACCGGGTCCACAGCGTGTAGGCCATCGGGGCGGCGCCCATCGGGGCGCCCGGATGCCCCGAGTTCGCCTTCTGGACACCGTCGATCGACAACGTCCGGATCGTGTTGATCGCCAGCTCGTCGATCGTCTGGGTCGGGGCGGTCATCGTCGGCGGGACTCCGTCGGGGTGGGCAGGGACGGGCCCATTGTAGGCGCGGGTCGGGTTGCAGCCGCCCGTCAGGACGGCAGCGGGAACGTCGATCCGGCGAGCAGTTCGGCGGCGAGCTCGTAGACGAACGGGAAGACCGGCCCCTCGGCGAGGTAGTCCGGTCGGAGCGGGCGGGCGCGGTCGCCGGCGGCCGGGTCGGCCTCGAATGCCCGTGTCGCGGCCAGGAGCGCCTCGCCGATGGCTGCGGCCGTCAGCATCTCGACCGACGTGATGTTCTCGTGCCACGTCGCGAGGTCCTTCGGACCGAAGGAGTTCGTCACGACCCGCATCCCGAGGTGGGCCATATCGAGCGGCGGGTAGCTGGGGTGCGGCGAGATCATGAGCGCGAGGCCGACCGCCGACTCGCGGAGCAGCGAGCCGTAGCCCTCGAGCGGAAGCTTCCCGACGCGCCCCAGGACGAGGCTGCGCCCGAGGTCCACCGGTGGATGCGGCTCGCCGGCGGAGACCACCTCCCAGCCGCCCGCCCCGCTGCGGTCGACCCAGTCGCGGAGCCCGTCGACGACGAGCGGGAACGCGTTCCGGGGCGTCCCGGGCCGGCCGTAGACGACGATCCGCCGGCGACGCTCGTCGACAGGGCGGTCCAGGAGCGGCCGAAGCCGCGGGTCGATCCGCGGCTCGAACACATGCCGGCCGGCGAAGTCGGCGCCCTGCCCGTCGAGGAAGTCGCTCAGCAGGCCGCTGTTGACGACCGCGATCGTCGGCACGTCCGAGGCGTACGTCGCGCGCGCCAGCTCGTACTGGGCCGACCACGGGTAGAAGCCGGCCTCGAAGTCCTGGACGAGGTAGGCATACGGGCGGAGGGGTCCGCCGAACGTCGCGGCCTGCCAGCGGATGAGGCGGGCGGCCAGCTCGGCCGTGCTCCAGAACGTCGCCAGGAACACGTCCTCCGGCCCGACGGCGAGGACCGTGTCGGCTCCGGAAGGCGCGGCGACGACGACGCGGGGAGGCGTCCGCTCGTCGCTCGGGCGCCCGATCACGAAGCCGTCGAGCGTCTCGGTGCTCGCGCCGGTCACAGGGGTGAAGCTCACGATCCGACGCCGCGGGAACCGCCGCCCGAGCTCCTCGAAGAGGTCGATCGCGGTCTTCGCGCCACCGAAGACGCGGCGGGCGCTGAGCGTCGGGATCAGCAGGTTGAGCCGCGGCCCGTCACCCGTCGCCGCCGCTCGGGGCCTGACGCGGAGGAGCTCGGCGACGCCGTCCAACCCGGGCGTGTCGGTCGCGACCGGGCGCCGCGTGGCGACCGGACCCGGTCCGACGATGGCCTCCCGGACGCCGCGGGCGAGTGCTCGGGCCCGCTCCGAGCGGCCGATCAGGCGGCGGATCGACGACACGCTCGCCAGTCTAGCGGCCGCCCGCCGGGCTCCGGGCTATCCTGCGCGGATGGCCCCGTCCCGACCGCGTCGGCGCCAGCGAGCCCCGCGGGTGACGACCCTCGGCGACCTCATGCTCGACGCCGTCGTCATTCCCGGCCGCCCGCTCGAGCGCGGAACGGACGTTCCCGGTCGGGTCATGCTGCGTCAGGGCGGGTCCGCCGCAAACGCCGCACGCTGGCTGGCCCGCCTCGGCGTCCGCTCGACGCTCGTGACCGCGGTGGGGCGGGATCACATCGGGCGCAGGCTCGTCGAGGCGCTCACTCGCGACGGCGTTACCGTCCGGGCCTCGCGGGTCACCGGGCGGCCGACCGGCCGGATCGGCGTCGTCGTGATGTTCGGCGGGGAGCGCTCGTTCGTCGCCGATCGAGGCGCCGCCGACGAGCTGCTGCCGACCGACCTGAAGCCCGGCTGGTTCGCCGGCGACCTGCTGCACCTGCCGGCGTACTCGCTCATCGGCTCGCCGCTCGGCGATGCCGGCCGGCGGGCGATCGAGCTGGCGCGCGAGCAAGGGGCCGCGATCAGCCTCGACCTCGCATCCGCGGCGCCGCTCCTGGCCAAGGGCCGCCGGGCCGCCCATCGGCTCGTCTCGGACGCGGCGCCGGACGTCCTGTTCTCGACCGCGGCCGAGGCCGAGGCCTTCCTCGGCGGCTACGACGTGGGTGGGCTGCTCGACGCGGCGCCGCTCGCCGTCGTCAAGCGCGGCGCCGGCGGGGCGACGATGCTCGCCCGCGGGGAACGCGTCCCGCTCCGGTTCG
>DASTEU010000033.1:0-3923 GCA_035709325.1 Candidatus Limnocylindrales bacterium
TGGAAGGCGTCCTCCACGCTCCGGGCGTGGCCGGCGGCGATGAGTGCCCGCCCGATCGTCGGCCGGCCCAGGGCGTCGTCCCGGGACAGGTCGAGGAGCGCCACCTGGGCGTCGATCGCGAGGCCCAGCTCGCGGAGGCGCTCGACGGTCCGCTCGAACCGGACGCGACGCGCCGCCCGCTGGCGGGCGAGCGTCGCCTCGAAGGCCTCGTCGTCCGGATCGACGCCGAAGCCCAGGACGTGGAGCTCGTCGACGTTCGGGATCCCCCGGGCGAGGGCGTTGATCTCGACGCCCGGGATCACCACGAGGCCGGGCGGGGTGGCGGCCGTCAGCTCACGGTAGCCCGCGAGCGAGTCGTGATCGGTGATCGCGAGGATCCGGACGCCGGCCGCGACGACGTCCGCCAGGAGCTGTTCGGGCTCGAGGACGCCGTCGGACCGGGTCGTGTGGGTGTGGAGGTCCACGATCGAGGCGCCGGCCGCCGGGCCGGTCGGGTCCGGTCGGGCCGCGGCATGCCGGGAGCGCACCGGGGCCTAGACCTCGAGAAGCCGCTGGATTCGCTCGATGCCGACGGCTCGCCCCGTCGCAGGGTCGATGTCGATCTGCGTCGCGTTGAAGACGACCGGCCCGTCGCCGACCTCGAAGCGCGTCGGCAGGGCGTTGATGAAGCGAGGCAGGACGGTCTTCGGGTCGAACCCGATGACGCTCCAGACGGGGCCCGTCATCCCGAGGTCGGTCTGGTAGGCGGTGCCGCCGGGCAGGATGCGCTCGTCCGCGGTCACGACGTGAGTGTGGGTCCCGACGACCGCGCTCACCCGGCCGTCGAGGTGGAGCCCGAACGCGTTCTTCTCGGACGTCAGCTCGCAATGGAAGTCGACGATCCGGACCGGGGGCAACGGCTCCGACGATTCGTCGAGGAGACGGTCCGCGTCCGTGAACGGGTTCTCGATCGGCTGCATGTAGGTCCGGCCCTGGAGGTTGATGACCGCGAGCTCGGTGCCGTCGAGCGCGTGATAGACGCCCCAGCCGCGCCCGGGCACGCCGGTGGTGCCGTAGTTGAGCGGCCGCAGGACGCGTTCGGTGGTCTCGAGATAGGGGTAGATCTCGCGCTTGTCCCAGATGTGGTTGCCGCTCGTGATGACGTCGACGCCGGCCGCGAGGATCGTGTCGGCCGTGGAGGGGGTCAGGCCCATGCCGCCGGCGACGTTCTCGCCGTTGGCGGTCACGAAGTCGATCCCGCGGTCCTCGCGGAGGCCCGGCAGGAGTCGCTCGACCGCGAGTCGGCCGGGCTTACCGATCATGTCCCCGATCATCAGGACCCGGCAGGCGCCCGGAGGGCGGGGCGTGTCACTGTTGGGGGCGTTGCCGAGCCGGGTCCGGCCGATCGGGCTGCGTTCGTCCATTGACTCGTCCTGCATGGATCCTCGAAATCTGGCTGGGTGACCGGCGGGCTCGAGTGACCAGAGCGCGTCCGGGCCCGACGCCATCAGGCGACCGACTCGAGCGGCCGAGCCTCGCCAGAGTCTACCGACCGGACCGCTGGTCGGAGGCCGCCCCCGGGCGGACTCGGCGACACGGTGAGACGGCGATCGGGCCGAACCGCCCGAACCGGTCCCGACCCGGCGGTACTCCTACCGATCCCGGCGGCGGTGCCTCTGGACCGCCGTCGGAGTCTCGGTCACGCCGTCGAGGGCAAGCCAGCCCTGGCGCGTCGCGTAGGTCACCGCGTGGGTCCGGTTGGGAACACCCAGCTTGTACAGGACGCGCGTGAGGTGGTTCTTGACGGTCTGTTCGCTCAGCCCGAGACTCGCCGCGATGTCGCGGTTCCGTGCGCCCGCGGCGACCTGCGCGAGGATGTCGAGCTCACGCGGGCTGAGCGGGTTGCTACGCGGCTGCGGGATGTCGATCGAGTCGCGGATGTCGTCGACGATCCGCTCGATGACGTCAGGCCGGCCGAGGAGCTCGTCCTTGAGCGGATCGGCCCCGTCGGCCACGCGTCGAATCGTGGCGACCAGCTCGGCGGGAACGGCCTTCGAGGCGACGTGGGCGGCCGCTCCGACTTCGACCGCGCCGGCGATGCTCACGTCGCTGTCGTCCCCACCCATGACCACGAGTCGCGACCCCGGCAGGCCGCGGCGCAGCCGGCGAGTCTCCTCCGTCGCGCCGGGACCCGGCAGATCGGCGTCGACCAGCACGACGTACGGTTCGGATTGATCGACGATCCGGATCGCCTCGGCCGGTGTGGCGACGTTGGCGACGACCTCGATGTCCGCCTCGCGATCGAGGATCTCCCGGACGCCGACGCTCACGATCTCCCGCGGCTCCACGACGACGACGCGAATCGCTCCGGCGGCGGGACGCGACGTGCGGCGGCGTTGAGCCATTGGGGATCTCCTGGGCTGGGCCTGGACCGCGTTGCCGGGATGCTAGATCGGCGGGACCCGGCCCGCATGACCCGAAAGAGTCGATCTTCGACCGGCAATGGTTCTGGGTGCGGTGCTGCTTCGGCTCGTCAGCCGAACGTCTCGTCTCGCGGCGCCGGGTTGGCAATCGCCAGGATGCTGAGCTCGGTCTCCAGGTCGCTGCCCTCGGCCGCCTGATACCCGCACCGCTCGCAGGTCCACGGGGCCGATTCAGCGGTCGGCGGGCGACCCGTCGATGTCGTCCCGAGGCGATGGACCTCGCCGTTCACATCGACCGCCAGCGTCACGCCGTCGCGCGACCAGTTGATCGCCCGGCACGTCGGACATTGTCCCCGGAGCGTGGATTCCATATGCGCCTTCGACTCCGAGCACCCCGCAGCGGTGACTGTCGCTCAAAGCTACGGGCGCGGGATTGCAGGCGCGTAAGCGTCGGGCCGAACGACGACCCGGACAGGCGAAAGGGCGGAGCCCCAGCTCCGCCCTTCGGATATTCAGTGGATGCTTGGATCCGCGCACACGCCGCGCAACCGGCGCAGTTGAGGGGCTGAATATCTGCCCCATGCATGTCCGAGCGGCGAAACGGCGGGCGGGACGCTGTCGAGCGTGCCCCTACGCCTCCTTGGAATATTTCGGCCGGCGTCGCGCTCCCGCGACCCGGGCAGACGAACGGGCGGGGCCGCCGGCCCCGCCCTTCGATCGGCTGAGCCGATGCGGTGCGTCAGCCGACGCTTGCGGCCGTCGCGAGCGCCTCGCGGGCCTTCGAGGGGTTGTTCGTCACGAAAGCGACTGCGATCTCACGACCCGACATGCCCGTCGGAAAGATCGCCTCGACGTTCACCCCGGCCTGCGCCAGGCGCCGGGTGGCCTTGGCCAGCGTCCCGGGCTCGTCGCGAAGGTGCGTCTCGGTGACCTCGATCTCCTTGAAGGAGTGACCGCCGTTCTGAAGCACCATCCGGGTCGTCGTGTCGTCGGCGGTGACGATCGCGACTCTGCCGCCGCTATCGCAGCTCGTGCCGGCGACCCCGGTAATGTTGACGCCCTTCGCGGCGATGGCCTCGGCCAGCGTCGCCAGCGCACCGGGCTTGTTCTCCAGTTCGACCAGGAACGCGTTCATCGGTTACCTCCTGACGCGCGTTCGGCCCGTCCGAGTCGGTTTGGCCGGCTCGTGGGCGGGTCGGGGAGACCCCCGATTCTAGACCCCTCGTCCACATCGGTCGAGGACCCCGCTCGGCAGGCAGCTGCATCGCCGACGGCGACCAGCGGAGCCCGACCCGCCGCCGCGGTCGCGGCCTACTTCGCGTACTCGACGGCGCGCGTCTCGCGGATGACCGTGACCTTGATCTGGCCGGGGTAGGTCAGCTGCTCCTCGATCCGCTTCACGATGTCTCGCGCGAGGCGGGTCGCGGACAGGTCGTCGATCTCCTCGGGCCGGACCAGGATGCGCACCTCGCGGCCCGCCTGGACCGCGAATGACCGCTCCACGCCGCCGAAGCTCTCGGC
>DASTEU010000034.1:0-3864 GCA_035709325.1 Candidatus Limnocylindrales bacterium
AACCCGTTCGCCCATCTCCTGACCGCGGCGAAGGTCGAGCCGGCATCGGCGGCGGACGCCCGCACCCGCCTCACCTCGTTGCGCCTCGCCTGGGCGGCGGAGGCCGGTGCGTGGCTGAGCGTCGCTGAAGACGTGGTCGCCCGCCCGGGAGCCGACGACGTCCGGGTTCCCGCCGCCGGCTCGAAGGCCGCGCCGGATGCGGCCGCCGAACCCGTCCCCGCGGAGGTTGCGGTCGCCTTCCACGCAAGGACGCTCGGCCAGCTGCTCATGGTCCGGACCGCCCTCGACCTCACCGACCGGACCGACCGCTTCCTCGCTGCCGCCCTGACCGGCATCCTTCACGGCAAGAGTGCGTCGTACCTGTCGGAGATCATGCCGAACACGTTCAGCATGGCCCCCCGCTACGTCCGGAGCTTCGCCACCCGGACCGGCTTCCGCTCGCCGGAACGAGACGTCTTCGACAGCCTCGAGCTCAAGCTCGGACGGCTCCAGCGCCAGGCGCCGCCGGCCGCCCCGGGCGTTGCCCTCCTCGGCGACGCCCGCGACGTCGCGCCGAGGGCCCGGGCAGCCCTCCGCGATCGCGGCCTGCCCGACCGGGCCCGCCTCGTCGTGACCTCGCCGCCGTACCTGCGGGTCGTCAAGTACGGCTACTACAACTGGCTGCGGACCTGGTTCCTCGGGTTCGACGCCCGAGAGATCGACGCGACGCTCGACGACGCCCACCACCGCGAGCCCTATCTGCTGTTCCTGCGCGACGTGCTCGCCGGGCTCCGGCCGGTCCTCACCGACGACGCGGTCGTCGTGCTCGTCATCGGCGACGTCGAGTACGACCGGGGACGGCCGCTGGCCGGCGCCGTCGGCCTCGCCGAGCGGGTCTGGGAGGCCGCGGCCGAACCGGAGGGCTACCGCCTCGCCGGCGTCGCCCTGGACGACGTCGCTGCCCACCGCAAGATGACGAAGCTCTGGGGCAGCGAGGCGGGGCGGGCGACGAAGACCGACCGGATCCTCGTTCTCGGTGCCACCGAGGCGGGCCGCCGGCGCGGACTCGCCGGAGCCGCGACGCCGGTCGACTGGACCTGGCCGCCGCGGGGCCTGCGCGCGCTCTGAGGCGCCGATCGGCGGCGTTCGGGCCGCAGGTCACCCGCGGCGTTCGGGCCGCAGGTCACGCGCGAACGGGACGCCCGACCCGGGCCTCCGCGGCGGCCTGCAGGTACGATGACGCCTCCGTGATGAAGCGCCCGCACCCGATCGGTCCGGCCCGTCGCCGTCGCGCTCGCGCATTCGTGGGCGCGCCCGCCCTCGGCCTGGTCGTCCTCCTCTCGCTGCTGGTTGCCGGCCCGGCCCTGGCCGCCGACATCCCCCGCCTGTCGGGCCCGGTGACCGACCAGACCGGGGTCCTCGACGGGCGGGTCGACGAGATCGAGGCGACGCTGGAGGACCTTCGCGACGAGCACGGTGTCCAGCTCTTCGTGCTCTATGTGCCAACGACGGACGAGCTGACCGCCGAGGAGTTCGTCGACCAGACCGCGGTCAACAACTCGCTCGGCGTGGACGATGCGCTGCTGCTCGTCGCGATCGAGGACCGGACCGACCAGATCTGGGTCGCCGACGGGCTCGACGAGATCACGAACGACGAGCTCGACGCGATCATCGCCGACGTCCTCGAGCCGCGCCTCGGCGACGGCGATTTCGCCGGCGCGGCGATCGCGACCGCGGAGGCGCTCGGCGAGGCCGCCTCGACCGACCCCGCGACGGCACCGCCGGCCACACCGGGACCGGTCGTCACGCCTCCCCCCGGCGGCACCGGGGGCGACGGTGACGGCGGCGGCGGGATTCTGGGCTGGCTGCTGGTCGCAGGCGGGATCGTCGTGCTGCTCGTCGTCGGCGTACGCTGGATCGGCAGCACGTTGACCCAGCGCCGAGAAGCCGAGGAGCGCGACCGGCGGACGGGCCGCCTCGCCCGCGAGGCGAACGCCCTGCTCGTCGAGACCGACGAGCGGATCCGGACGGCACGCCAGGAGATCGACTACGTCGAGGCGGGCTACGGCGTGAACGAGACCGCGCCGCTCCGGGCGGCTGTCGGCGACGCGCAGCAGCAGCTCCGGGCGGCGTTCGAGATTCGCCAGCGACTCGACGACGCCGAGCCCGAGGACCCGCCGACCCGGGAGGCGATGCTGACCCAGATCGTCGAGCGCTGCCGGGCGGCCCAGGCCGCCCTCGACCGCGAGGCCCAGCGGATCCAGCAGCTCCGCGACCTGGAGCGCGACGCCCCGACCGTTCTCTCCGAGCTCGTCCCTCGGATCGAGGCGGTCGAGGCCCGGCGGCCCGCGGCCGAGACGGCCATGGCCGAGCTCGAGCGCATCGCCCCGGCCGCTGCCGCGCCGATCCGGGGCAACCTCGCCGAGGCAAGCAAGGGCCTCGCCGGGGCCCGGGCCGCGATCGACGCGGGGCTCTCCGCCCTGGCCCGCGATGACCGCCGGACCGCCGCCCAGCAGGCCCGGACCGCGATCGTCGGCGTCGACGGCGCGACGACGCTCTTCGACGCGGTCGAGAAGGGGCTGACGACCACTCGCGAGGCGCTCGCCCGGGTCCCCGGGGAGCTCGAGGCCGCGGCGACGGGCCTGGCGGAGGCGGCCGCCGCCATGGCCGGCTCGGCCAATCCGGCCCATCGCGAGCGCCTGGCGGCCGCCGAGGAGGCGCTGCGGGCGGCACGGGCCGCGGCCGACGGCGGCGACCCCGTCGTCGCACTGCGCGCGGCGACCGAGGCTCACCGGGTCGCCGACGAGGCCGAGGCGGCGATCCGCCAGGCGGTGCTCGAGCGGAACCGGCTGTTCGCCGCGGCCGACGCGTCGCTCGCCGCCGCGCGCGCCGATATCGACCGGGCGGCGGATTTCATCGCCAGCCGCCGGACGGGCGTCGGCCGGACCGCGCGGACCCGCCTGGCCGAGGCCGAGCGCCACTTCGAGGCGGCGTTCGCGGGCCGCGACTCGGACCCCCAGTCGGCGATCGCCACCGCCCGTCGCGCCGAGCAGCTCGCGGAACAGGCGTATGGCCTCGCGGACCGCGACTTCAGCGACTGGGACGGCGGCGGCTTCGGCGGCCCCGGCCTGCCCCGCGGCGGCGGCTCGGACGTCATGGGCGCGGTGCTCGGCGGCATCCTCGGCGGGATCCTGTCGGGCGGCGGCCGCGGCGGCGGCTGGGGCGGCTCACCGTGGGGGTCGCAGGGTCCGTTCGGCGGCGGCGGCGGCTGGGGCGGCGGCCGGTCGCGAGGGGGCGGCTTCGGCGGCCCGTTCGGCGGCGGTGGCGGCTTCGGTGGCGGTGGCGGTGGCGGGCGCTCGCGAGGCGGCCGATGGTGACCGGCACCCCCGAAACGACTGGTTCCCTACCATTGATCGACGCAGGCTGAAGGAGGAGCACACGTGGCACAGACAACGATCCTCGGACGAATCGGGCAGCTGGTCCGGGCGAACATCAACGCGATCCTCGACAGTGCCGAGGATCCCGAGAAGATGCTCGACCAGCTGGTCCGCGACTTCACGAACAACATCGCCGAGGCCGAGGAGGCCGTCGCCCAGACGATCGGCAATCTGCGCCTCGTCGAGGACGACGCCCGCGAGGCACGCGAGGCCGTCGCCGAGTGGGGCGGCAAGGCCGCGGCGGCCTCGCGCCGGGCGGACGAGCTGCGGGCCGGCGGGAACCCCACCGAGGCCGATCGGTTCGATCAGCTGGCCCGGATCGCCCTTCGCCGCCAGATCGGCTTCGAGGACCAGGCAAAGACCCTCGAGACCCAGGCCTCGCAGCAGTCGGAGCTCGCCGACAAGCTCAAGGACGGGCTGAACAAGCTCCGCCTCCGGCGCGAGGAGC
>DASTEU010000035.1:0-5186 GCA_035709325.1 Candidatus Limnocylindrales bacterium
GGCGGACAGGCGATCTACCTCCCCGAGGACGCGGTCATGGGCGCCCGCGAGAGCGTCCGTGACGTAGCCCGCAACCTCGACCGCTTCGTCGACGCGATCGTCGCCCGGACGGGCCCGCACGCGGTGGTCGTGGAGCTGGCCGCGCAGGCCACGATCCCGGTCATCAACGCGCTCACGCTCCGCGAGCACCCGTGCCAGGCGCTCGCCGACGTCTTCACGATCCGGGAGCGTTTCGGGCACCTGCAAGGCGTGACCGTCGCGTTCGTCGGGGACGGGAACAACGTCTTCCATTCGCTGGCCCTCGTCGGAGCGGCGCTCGGAATGGAGGTCCGACTGGCCCATCCGCCGGGCTACGCCCCGAACGAGGCGATCGTGGATCGGGCGCGCGAGCTCGCCGAGAAGTCCGGCGGGCGGCTGGTCTTCGGCCGGGAGCCCGCCGAGATCGTGGCCGGCGCCGACGTCGTCTACACCGACGCCTGGACGTCGATGGGCCAGGAGGCCGAGGCCGAGGAGCGCCGCGACGCGTTCGCCCGGTATCGGGTCGACGACGCGCTCCTCGACGCGGCCGGTCCCGGAGCGGTGGCGATGCATTGCCTGCCGGCCCACCGCGGTGAGGAGGTCACCTCGGAGGTCATGGACGGGCCGCGGAGCATCATCTGGGAGCAGTCCGAGAACCGCCTCCACGTCCAGAAGGCGCTGCTCGTCGAGGTGCTCGGTGGCTGACCGCGGGCGCAACCAATCCTCGGGCGGCCGGAAGGGCGAGGGAGACCGGAAGCGGATCTCGCCGCGCTCCGCCGGCTCCGGTGCCCCACAGCCGCGCAGTGCCGGGCCGAAGCCGCCGGCCGCCGGTGCAGGCTCGAAGCCGCCGCCCGCCGAGCCCGCCCGGGGCCGACCGTCGACGCCGTTCGAGGGCCAGCCGCGGCCGTCGATGTCGTCGGACTCGTTGTACGAGCGCTACAAGGACGCGCTCCGGAGAGGCCACGTCGCGGCGCTCCGGAGCCGGCTCGACCTGGCGATCGACGCCTACGGCGAAGCGGCCTCGATCGCCCGCGACCGGGCGCTGCCGCACGCCGCGATCGGCGGGATCCTCATCCGCATGGAGCGGGTGTCGGATGCGCTGGCATCGTTCGACCGGGCGCTCGAGCTGGCTCCGCGCGACGAGGCGGCGCTGCGCGGGCGGGCCGACGCCCTGGCCGGACTCGGCCGGCGGGTCGAAGCAGCCGACACGCTGGACCGGCTCGCCGAGGTCCTCGTCGATGCGGGCCGCCTTCCGGACGCGGCCGATGCCGCCCGGCGGGCCCTCGAGCTGGCCGAGTCCCGCGAGCGCCGCCGCTCGATCGAACGGCTCGCGACGCGGCTCCGGGAGTCGGCGGGCGACGAGGCGGCCGAGCGCGCCCTCAGCCAGGTGCTCCGGGTTCTGGAGCCGCCGGTCGAGCCCGTCCTGGAGTCGGCCGCAGCGGCCACCGGCCCCGCGGCGGCAGACAGGACCGACGGCGAAGGCGGACCGGCCGTCGAGGCGGCGGCCCCCGAAACGGCTGAACCCGAACCCGAACCTGAACCCGAGCTGCCCGACGGCGTCCTGACCGGCGCGGCCGCCGAGGAGGCCCTTCACGCGGGTCGCGCCGACGAGGCCCGGGACGGATTCATCCTGGCGGCGCGGTCGCACCGTCGGGCGGGTCGGACGATCGCCGCGATCGACGCGCTCTATCTTGCCCTGGCGATCGCGCCGGCGGACGTCGACCTGCACCTGCTCCTCGCCGAGCTCTACCTGGAACGCGGATGGCGCGGGCCCGCGGTCGACAAGCTCGTCCTCCTCGCGCGGCTGGCCGACCTGACGGGCGACGGCGAGGCCCGCCGCCGGTTGTGCGAGCTGGCGACGACCCAGCTGCCGGGCGAGCCTCGCCTGGCGGAGCTGTGCGCCTGAGGGTCGAGTTCAGGAAGCCCTCGAATCGGGGGTCCGGACCGGCCGTCGCCGGTGCCTCCGGGCACCGTCGCTGAACGGGGTTCGAACGGGCCCCGATGCTACACTCTCGGGAAGATGCCGCAGCTCCTCGCGTCGATATTCGAGCAGTTCGAGCTGACGTCGCTGATCGACATCGGGATCACCGCGCTTCTCATCTACTGGCTCTTCAGCCTCATCCGCGGCACCCGTGCCGTCAGCCTCGTCATCGGCGTCACCGTCCTCTTCGCCGTCTACGCCGCCGCCCGCGCCTTTCAGCTCCAGCTCCTCACCCAGATCCTCCAGGCGGGTGCCGTCGTCGGGCTCTTCGCCCTCGTCGTGGTCTTCCAGCCGGAGCTGCGCCGGGCCCTCGAACGCATCGGTCGCGTCGGCTCGTTCAACTGGCTCTTCTCGCCGGCCGAGGAGCGGGCCGTCGAACACGTCGCCGAGGAGGTCGCCCACGCCGCCGCCCTGCTCTCGGCCGACGGCCACGGCGCCCTGATCGTCCTCGAGCGCGACACCGGGCTCGAGGAGCTCGCCGAGACCGGCGTCATGATCCACGCTGACGTCTCGTCCGACCTCATCCGGACGCTCTTCGCCCCGAAGACGCCGCTCCACGACGGCGCGGTGATCATCCGCGAGGAGATGATCCTCGCCGCAGGGGCGCTCCTGCCGCTGGCCGAGATGACCGTCCACACCGAGCGCTTCGGGACCCGCCACCGGGCGGCCCTCGGCATCACCGAGCAGACCGACGCGGTTGTCATCGTCGTCTCCGAGGAGAACGGCCAGGTGAGCCTCGTCGAGCGTGCCCGGATCGTCCGCAACCTCAACGAGCCGCAGCTCGCCCGGGCGATTCGTTCGCTCCTCGCCCCGAGCGACGGGCGCGGCCCGTTCGGACGACGGCCGGCCGCCAAGCCGGAGCCCCGCGCGGGCGGCCGCGCGCCGCGGCTCTCCGACCTGTCGCGGTTGGCGGGGCTGGGCCGCGGCCGGGCCGGGTCGACCAGCGCCGGGACCGCGGCGGGAAGCCCGCCGATCCGCCCCGACGACGAGCCGCCCGCGGCGCCGGCCAGGGTCCAGCGATGAGGCGGATCCTGCGTCTCATCTTCCACAACTGGCCGCTGAAACTCGCGGCGATCGTCCTCGCGACGCTGCTCTACGCCGGCCTCGTGATCTCCCAGTCGGCCCAGGAGCTCGTCGGCAGCATTCCGGTCGTGCCGGTCAACCAGCCGGCGGACGCGGTCCTCGCGGCGAACCTGCCGCCGGTGACGCGGATCCGCTACATCGCCCTCGGGGACCCGAACGCGCGCGCGTCCACGGACAGCTTCCGGGCGACGATCGACCTCTCCCCGGTCGACCCGACCGTCGGCTCGCGCTACGTCCCGATCGACGTCGAGTCGATCGATCCCCGCTTCCGGGTGCTCGACTACGACCCGCCCGGGATCAACGTCCAGCTCGACCCGTTCGTCTCCAAGGTGGTCTCGGTCGACGTCGAGTGGGGCGACGCCCCGGCCGAGCTCGACATCCGGCCGCCGGAGGTGACGCCGGAGGAAGTGACGGTGTCCGGTCCCCAGTCGGTCCTCGACCGGATCGTCGCCGCCCGGGCCGACGTCGTCATCGAGGCGAACGGGCTCGACGTCGATCGCGACGTCGAGCTCATCCCGGTCGACGTCCTCGGCGACCGGGTCACGCCCGCCGACGTCGAGCCGCGCACCGCCCACGTCCGGATCGCCGTGTTCCTGGAGGGCAGCTCCCGCTCCCTGCCCGTGAATCCGGTCGTCACCGGGACGCCGGCTGCCGGGTTCGAGATCGCCTCGGTCACGGTCGATCCGCTCCTCGTCCTCGTCGAGGGCGACGACGCCGAACTGTCGACGCTCGTGCGGGCCGACACGGCCCCGATCTCGATCAGCGGCGCGACCCAGGACGTGTCGGCCCAGGTGGCGCTCGACCTTCCGGCGGGCGTGCTGCCGCGTGGCGGCGACGAGACGGTCACCGTCACGATCGCCATCCGGCCGATCGCCGGGACCAGGACGTTCGACGCCGGGCTGACGCTCGTCGGCTCCCGCTCCGATCTCGAGTACCGGGTCGACGTCGCCCACGCCCTCGCCACGGTCGGCGGCCCGCTCGGCGATCTCGAGCGGCTCGACGCGGCGGCGTTCACCCTGCTGCTGCCGGTCGGCGGCCTTGGCGTCGGCACGCACGAGGTCGAGCTCGGCGCGAATCTGCCCGTCGGCCTGACCCTCGTCGCGGTCAACCCGGAGGCCGTCGCGGTGACGATCACGGTCGTCAGCCCCTCCAGCCCGTCCCCGCCGCCCTAGCCGTGCCCCGACTCTTCGGTACGGACGGCATCCGCGGTGCCGCCAACGTCGACCTGAAGCCGACGCTCGCCTACGCCCTCGGCCGGGCGACCGCGCGGCGCCTGGCGAACCCCGGCGACGCGATCGTCGTCGGCCAGGACACCCGCCGCTCGGGCGACATGTTCGTCGCGGCGATCGCGGCCGGTGCCACGAGCCTCGGCATCGACGTCCACATGGCGGGCTGCGTCCCGACGCCCGCCCTGGCCTTCCTCGCGGGCACCGGCGAGTTCGCCGCCGGGATCATGGTCTCGGCCTCCCACAACCCGGCCGACGACAACGGCCTCAAGATCCTCGACCAGTCCGGTCTCAAGCTCGACGAAGGCGTCGAGGACGAGATCGAGCAGCTCATCTGGCGGACCGAGGAGCTCGGCGGCGTCCCGAACGCCGAGATCGGCCGGGCGTTCGTCGAGCCCCACCTGCTCGAGCGGTATCGGGACCATCGCCTCGGCGTCGCCGGCTCCATCCCCGCGACGGGGCTCCGCGTCGTCCTCGACTGCGCGAACGGCTCGGGCGGCGTCGTCGGACCGGAGATCCTCGCGGCGACCGGGGCGAGCGTCGAGGTGATCCACAACGAACCAGACGGGGTCAACATCAACGTCGAGTGCGGAGCGACGGCACCGGCCTCGCTCGCCGCCGAGGTCGTCGCCCGTGGCGCCGACATTGGCTTCGCCCTCGACGGCGACGCGGACCGGCTCATCGCCGTCGACGCGGCGGGCCGGGTCGTCGCCGGCGACCAGGTGCTCGGGATCCTGGCCCTCGACCGGCTCGCCAGCGGGACGCTGCCGAACGGGACGCTCGTCGTGTCGGTGCTCTCCAACGGCGGCCTCCAGTCGGTCGTCGAGTCGGCCGGCGGGCGGGTCATCCGGACGCCTGTCGGCGACAAGTACATCCTC
>DASTEU010000036.1:0-3825 GCA_035709325.1 Candidatus Limnocylindrales bacterium
CCGCCACCCGGGCCTTCGCCGCGCTCGCGTCCCGGGCGGGGGCGGAGCTGCGGACGGCGACCGATGTGCAGCTCGCGCTCCGCGACGGGATCGCGCAGGGCGTCGCGGCCGACGGACGCGTGGATCCGGCCGGGGCGGTCGTCGTGACCGCCGGACCGTGGACCTCGACCCTGCTCGACCCGACCGGGCGGTGGCGCCCGATCCATTCGGTGTGGGGCGTCGTCGCGGCGGTCCGCCTCGCCGATCCGCCGCGGCATGTCCTCGAGGAGGCCGAGATCGACATCGAACCCGAGGACGGCCGCCCCGTCGCGATCGACGACCCGACCAGCTCGGAGTTCGGGTTCAGCCTCGTGACTGCGGACGGGTCGAGTGCGCTCGGCTCGACGTTCCTCGACGCGGAGCCGGCGGCCCAGGGCCTCGTCGAAACGCTCCGGGAGCGAGGGGCGCGATTCGTACCGGCCCTCGCCGATGCCGACGTGGCCGGCGTTCGCTCCTGCGCCCGGCCAGTGTCGGCGGACCGGCGTCCGCTCGTCGGTGCGGTCCCCGGGATCGAGCGCGCCTACGTGGCCGCCGGCCACGGGCCATGGGGGATCTCGACCGGTCCGGCCACCGCCCGTCTCGTCGCGGACCTGATCGCAGGCGGTGCCCCGGCGATCCCGGCCGGTTTCGATCCGGGGCGGTTCGGGGCGGTCGGCGGCTGAGGGCGGCTCGGACAATTCGCCCGCAAGGTGGACCCGGGCCGGCGCCTGCTCCGGTCAGCGCCAGCTTTCGGCGTCGAGCAGGAAGAACGTCAGCTGCGACCATCGCTCGCGGAGCGCCTCGGCCCGCTCGATCAGCGAATCGTTGACGGCCGTCTCGGTGAGGTCGGCCAGGGCGGCCTCGTCCGCGCGCACCCGGGCCGCCGCGGTCCGCTCCGGATCCTGTCGGGCGCGTGGTTCGGCGCCGACCGGTCTCGGCCGGACCCCCTCGATGCGGGCGATCGCGACGTAGCCGCTCATCACCGTCCAGCCTACGTCGCCCGGCGCCGGATGGGAACTCCCCACGGCGGCATACTGGCGCGGTGACGACGGCGCTCCGCTCCTTCGGCGCCCAGAGCATGACGGCCGACCTGCACGACGTTCTCGTCAAGCGGCCCGGTCCGGCGTTCGGGCGCGCCTTCGAGAATCCCGACCATGGGTTCCTCCGGCCGGTGGACCTCGAGCGGGCGCGGCGCGAGCACGACGGCCTCGTCGAGCTGCTCGCCCGGCTCGGAGTGACCGTCCACGTCCTCGATGTCGAGACCGACGATCCGGACCTCGTCTACACGTTCGACCCGCTCCTCGTCTCCGAGCGCGGTGCCATCCCGCTCCGGCCGGGGAAGCCGAACCGCGCCGGCGAGCCCGCCGTCGTCGAGGCCTGGACGTCCGCCCGCGGGATCCCGACGGCCGGCCGGATCGAGCCGCCCGGAACGCTCGAGGGCGGCGACACGTTCTGGCTCCGGCCGGACCTGCTCTGCGTCGGCCGGACGCTCCGGACGAACGAGGACGGCGCCCGCCAGCTCGCGGCGATCGTCGGCGGGGACGTCCGCGTCTTCGACGTCCCGTACTGGCGTGGTCCGGCCGAGCTCGTCCATCTGCTCTCGGTGATCTCGCCGGTCACGGACGACCTGGCGGTCGTGTTCCTGCCGCTCCTGCCGGTCGGGCTGTGGCAGCTCCTCCGCGAGCTCGGCGTCCGGGTCGTCGAGGTGCCCGAGGCCGAGTACCCGACGCTCGGCTGCAACGTCCTCGCGGTCCGGCCCGGCGTCGTCGTCGCGGCCGAGGGGAATCCCGTCACCCGGCGAGCACTCGAGGCAGCCGGCTGCGAGGTCCATGCAGTCCCGCTTTGGGAGGTCGGGGAGAACGGCTCGGGCGGGCCGACCTGCCTGACCCGACCGATCCTGCGGGGATCATATGAGGCGGCGGCCGCCCCGAGGCAGCCATCTTGACGAGCGCGTCCGCGGAAGGCCTCGCCGCGCGGGCCGTCGCGGCCGTCGATCCCGATCGCCTGCGTGACGAGCTGCGGGCGCTCGTCCGCACCCCCTCGATCACCGGCTCGGAGGAGGCGGTCCAGGGGCTGATGGAGCGGCTCCTCGGCGACGCGGGGCTGGCGGTCGAACGCGTGGAGACCGACCCGGACGCGTTCGCCGGCGACCCCGACTTCCCGGGTTCCGAGATGCCCCGCTCGACGCTCCCGGTCGTCGGCGGACGGCTCGGTCGAGCGGGAGGCCGGCGCGTCCTTCTCGTCGGCCACGTCGACGTCGTCCCGGCCGGCGACCCGGCCACGTGGACCGCCGATCCCTGGGGCGGCGAGATCCGGGACGGGGCGATGTACGGCCGCGGAACCTGCGACATGAAGGGTGGCGTCGCGGCGATCCTCGGGGCAGTCCGGGCGGTCGTCGCATCCGGCGCGGACGAGGCGCTCGACGGTGAGCTCGCCGTCGTGTCCGTGCCCTCGGAGGAGGACGGCGGCCAGGGCATGCTGGCGGCGATCCGGGCCGGCTGGACCGGCGACGCCGCAATCATCACCGAGCCGACGAGCCTCGATCTCGTCGTCGCCCATGCCGGGGCGATCACGTTCCGGCTCGTCGTGCCGGGACGGGCGGCGCATGCCTCGAAGCGCCGTGAGGGCGTGTCGGCGCTCGACAACCTCTACACGCTGATCCGAGCGCTCGAGGCCGACGAGGCGACCCGCAACGCGTCGGAGACCGACCCGCTCATGACCGCGCTCGGGCTGCCGTATCCCACGATCATCGGCAAGGTCGAGGGCGGCGAGTGGGCCTCGACGGTCCTCGACCGGGTCGTCGCCGAGGGTCGCTACGGCGTCCGGCTCGGCCAGACCTGGCGTGACGCGGAGGCCGACCTGCGGGCCTGCGTCGAGGCTGCCGCGGCCGCCGACCCGTTCCTCCGCGAGCACCCGGTCGGTCTCGAGATCACCGGCGGGCGCTTCTCGTCCGCCCGCGTCCCACCCGACCACGCGCTGCCCCTCTCGGTCGCGACCGCCGCGGAGGCCGCCCTGGGCCGGCGTCCGGCGACCGTCGGGGCGCCCTACGGCGCCGACATGCGCCTGCTCGTCGACGAGGGCTCGACGCCGACCGTGATCTACGGGCCCGGCGACGCGCGGGTCGCCCACAGCGCCGACGAACACGTCCCCCTCGACGAGGTCGCCGACTGCGCGCGTGTGCTCGCGGCCTGGGTGGTCCGGGAGCTGGTTCCGGACGACTGAGTTCCGACCGCGTCAGCCGGCTGCTATCGCACGGCGTCGGGCGACGACGAGCCACAGCGGCAGGATCACGAGTGCACAACCGAGCAGGCCGAGTGCGGTGAAGCTCGCGAACGCGAGCACGATCCCCGAGCCGAGGCTGGCGACGGCGGCGCTGCTCCAGATCAGCGAGTCGGCAAGGCCCTGGACGCGCGTCCGATCGGCAACGTCGACACCCCGCGTCAGGAGCGTGCTGCCGGCCACGAACCCGAGGTTCCAGCCGAATCCGAGGAGGAACAAGGCGACGAACAGCACGACGCCGCCGTCCGGCGGCGCGACCGCCGCAAGCAGCGATGCGCCGGCCAGGACGAGGAGGCCCGCGAGGATCACCCGGCCGCTCCCGAACCGGTCACTGAGCCGTCCCGAGATCGGCGCGAGGGCAAACATCCCGAACGTGTGACCGCTGATCACGAGGCCGATGGATTCGACGTTGTGGCCGTGAGCCGTCATGTGGACGGGTGTCATCGTCATGATCAGGACCATGACCGCCTGCGACGCCACGAGCGCCACGAGGGCGGCCGCGACCGACGGCTGGCGGAGGACGTCCCG
>DASTEU010000037.1:0-3996 GCA_035709325.1 Candidatus Limnocylindrales bacterium
CGACGCCTCGTCGATCGCCCCGGGCAGCAGCCGGATCACCGCGTCGATGACGACGAGCGCCGGCAGCTCGCCGCCGGTCAGGACGTAGTCGCCGATCGAGAGCTCGAGGTCGACGAGCTCCCGGACGCGGTCGTCGACGCCTTCGTAGCGGGGACAGAGGAGGACCACGTGCGACCGCCCGGCGAGGTCCACCGCTCGATCGTGCGAGAAGGTCTCGCCGGCCGGGTCGAGGAGGACGACGAACGAATCGGTTCGGCGCAGGGTGTCGAGGGCGTCGGCGATCGGTTCGGGGCGCATGACCATCCCGGCGCCGCCGCCATACGGGGTGTCGTCGACGCTCCGATGCCGCCCGATCCCCCACGCTCGCAGGTCGTGGGTCCGAACGACCGCCAGGCCCCGCTCCTGGATCCGGCCCGGGATGCTGGCGGCCAGCGGGCCGGAGATCATCTCGGGGAAGAGCGTGACGACGTCAATCTCGAGGGCCACATCAGC
Source organism: Candidatus Limnocylindrales bacterium (assembly GCA_035709325.1). Lineage (GTDB taxonomy): Bacteria > Chloroflexota > Limnocylindria > Limnocylindrales > CSP1-4 > CF-46. The sequence continues at coordinate 493 of DASTEU010000037.1, forward strand.
CCTCGGCTGCCGGGCCGGACGCGTCGGTCGCCGAGGATTCATCGCCCGGAGCCTTCGGGCGCCGCGGCCCCGGCCGGCGGCGCGGCGCCTTCGGTCGATCGTGACCGCCCGGCTTCGGGGGCGCCAGGTCGAGCGCGGCCGCGTCGACGACGATCTCGCCGCGGCGCGGGGCGAAGACGCGGACGAACGCCCGCACGCCCGGCACGTCGAACTCGCCGTACGGTCCGCCGCTCACGGTGTAGACCTCGGCGCCACCGGGGCGGTACACGTCGCGGACCGTGCCGAGGACGGTCCCGTCGACGTCGCTGACCGTCGCCCCGACCACCTCGTGCCAGAAGTACTCGCCCCGGGCGAGTTCCGCCTCGGGCCCGGCGATCCACTCGAGGTAGGCCCCCATGAGCCCCTCGGCGGCATCGCGCGTCCTGACTTCCTCGAAGCGGATCCGCCAGCCTGGGCCGTCAGCCACGGCCGACGACCAGGCCACGGTCAGCGGGTCGTCGCTGCCTTCGCGGTGGAGGACCGTGCCGGCCGCATAACGCTCCTCGGGGTGGTCGGTGAGGACCTCGACGCGGACCGCGCCGCGCAGCCCGTGGACGCCGCGGACGAGCGCGACGACGAGGCGCTCGCCGGTGACGCGGGCGTCGGTGTCCAGGGTCGGCGCCCCGACCTAGAGGATCTCGAGCGAAACGGGCTCGCCGTCGCGGGCCGCGGTGACCTTGAGGAGCGTCCGGAGCGCCTTCGCGACGCTGCCGTTGCGGCCGATCACCTTGCCCATGTCGTCCTCGGCGACGTGGAGCTCGATGACCGTCCCCGACGCGTCCCGAACGACCTCGACCTTGACCGCATCGGGGTCGTCCACGAGGGACTTCGCGACGTATTCGACAAGCTCGGCTGCTGCCATCGGGGCGGCTCCTACTTCTCGGCCGGCAGGATGCCGGCGTTGCGGAACAGGCGGACGACCGTGTCCGAGGGCTGGGCACCCTTGGCCAGCCACGACTTTGCCTTCTCGGCGTCGATGTTGACCTCGATCGGCTCGGTCCGAGGGTTGTAGTGGCCGATGGTCTCGATCGCCCGGCTGTCCCGGGCGCTGCGGCTGTCGGCGACGACGACGCGGTAGCTGGGCTGTTTCGTCGCCCCGACGCGGGTCAACCTGATGCGGACTGCCATGGATGCTGGTTCCTCCTTCGGTGCTGGGGGTCGGGCGCGCCGGCCGGACGACCGGCGGCCTACCTGACGGTGATCGCCTGGGGCATGCGGTCCAGCTCCCCGTCCTGGCGCGAACCGGTGACGGCCGCTTCGAACGGGAGCAGGTACGGCAGGATCTCACGCTGGTAGAAGGCCCAGTCGTCGGCCCCGACCTCGTCGCGGACGAGCGGCTCGATGAGCTCGCGGACCTTCGTGATGTCGACGAACGCGACGCCGAGGTTCTCCTCGCCGACCCGGTCGAGGAGCGCCGCGTAGCGGGCGTCGTCGGCGAGCGACGGGCCGGGTCCCGCGTCGAGGACCGATTTGACCCAGGCCTCGCCATAGCCGATGACGACGATCTCGTCGGTGACCGTGTAGGCGATCTCGGGCGTGAATCCCTCCGGCAGGTCGCCTGCGCCGGCGGCGGCGCCGCTGAAGTCGACGACCGTCACCGTCGCGTCGCCGTGGGCAACGTCGCGGAGCTCGACGCCGAGCTGACCGCCGCCGATGGCGACGAAGCTGCGGAGCGTGGTGAACGTCCGAGCGGCGGCCTCGGCATCGGTCGGTGCGATGAGGAGCCCGCCGCCGATCGAGCCGTCGGACCCCGGCGTGAGGGCCACGCCGGCGTCGCCCCACCAGCCGACCAATCCCTCGACGCCGCCGATCATCCCCGCTGTCTGGTCGACCTGGTTGAATGTGTCGCGCAGGTCCGGCATTTCCCGGAGCCGGCCGAGGAACGCGCCGATCGCCGCCCCGACGTCGTGCGCTTCGGCATAGAGGATCGTCCCGGGCGGCACGTGGCCGGCGAGCCCGCTCCGCCGGTTCGAGGCATCGAAGCCGAAGTCGACCGAGGGGAACACGGCCTCGCCGACGATCGCGTCGGCCTCGACCCGGTAGACGAACGCCTGCCAGGCCGGGACCATCGCGAGGAGCTCCTCGTCCACGGTCGTCTGGTCGAGCGGGCTACCGGCGCCGGTCGCGAGCCCGAGCATCGACTGGAGCTGGGCCCGGTATTCCGTGTAACCGAAGGCGACATAGTCGCTGCCGACCGTCCCGAAGGCGGCCTTGAACTCGTCGTCCTCGGCCAGGCGACCTTCGCCCTTGGAGTCGATCGCGCTCCTGACGGCCGCATCCAGCCCGCCGAGCATCACTTCGTCGTTGATGCCGATGACGAAGCCGGCGCTCCCGCCGTCGGTCGTTATGAGCGTCGCGTCGCCGTACTGCCTGCTCGTCGCGCCCTCGCCGACGATCTCCTGGACCCAGGCGGTCGCGGCCGCCGGATCGGTGATCGTCACGACGACGAGCGGCGCGCCCCCCAGCATCGCCGCGCCGACCCCGGTCTGGGCGTCGGCCGAGAACGGCGTCGCGCCCATCGCGATCTGGCCGCCGAACCATGGCTTGATGTCGGCCGTCCAGGTCTGCTCGCCGCCCGACGCGGCGCCCAGGAGGCGGTCGAGGACCTCGTCGAGCTTCGTGTCGAAGATCGCCTGGTCGTCGAAGCCCGGGAAGTGGGCCATGAACGCGGCGAGCTTCTGGCGCTGGTCGCCGGGCAGGTCGAGTCGGTACTCGGAGTACTGGACGGCGTTCTCGGGCATGTACCCGACCGCGATCGATGTCGCCGGCCGGCCGCTGGCAAGGGCCAAGATCGCGATCGTCGCGGCCACGACGAGGGCGACGCCGCCGAGGGCGATCGCCCAGCGGAGGCCCGACGCCCGGCGGCCGGCAGTCGCCTCGGCTTCGGACGTGCCGGGCCCGGGGGCGACGGCCTCCCGGCGGACGATCGGTCCGTCGTACGTCGCATCCATCTCGGGCGTCGTGCCACCCGCCTCCGCCTCGGCCGGCGAGGTCCAGCGCGCGGTCTCGTCGGTCGGGGACGTCCCCTGGTTCAGGTTCTGGGTCATCGGACGATCTCCCCTACCGTCGGCCACTGAGCGCCCCGAGCGCGGCCCTGCGGCCGCCCCCGGAGAGCTGCTTCATGAGCTTCTGGAGCTCGGCGTGCTGCTTGATGAGGCGGTTGACGTCGGTCAGGCCGGTCCCCGACCCGGCCGCGATGCGCCGCCGCCGCGAGCCGTTGATCACCGAGGGATCACGACGCTCGCGCGGCGTCATCGAGCGGATGATCGCCTCGACCCGGCGCAGGTCGCCGCGGTCGACCGCGTCCTGGGCCTCGCGGGCCATGCCGCCCATGCCCGGGATCATCGACATCAGCTGACCCATGGGCCCCATCTTCTGGACCTGCTGGATCTGCTCGAGGAAGTCCTCGAGCGTGAACTGCGCCTTGCGCAGCTTCTCCTCGAGCTGTTTGGCCTGCTTCTCGTC
>DASTEU010000038.1:0-2352 GCA_035709325.1 Candidatus Limnocylindrales bacterium
ATCAGCGACCGGGTGACGGTCCTCGACTACGGCGAGGTCATCGCCGAGGGCTCGCCGGCCGAGGTCCGGGCGAACGCCCGGGTCATCGAGGCCTACCTGGGGCGCGGCGCGGCGGAGGAGCGCTGAGGTGGCACTCCTCGAGCTGCGCGACGTCCACACCTACTACGGGGCGATCCACGCCCTGCGCGGGATCAGCATCGACGTCGAGGAGGGCGAGATCGTAACCCTCATCGGCTCGAACGGCGCTGGCAAGTCGACGACGCTGCGGACGATCTCCGGGCTGCTCCGACCGCGCCAGGGCGAAATCCGCCTTCGCGGCGAGCGGATCGACGGGCGCCGCCCGCACGAGATCGTCGAGCTCGGCCTCTGCCAGAGCCCGGAAGGTCGCCGGGTGTTCGGCCGAATGAGTGTCCAGGAGAACCTCGAGATGGGCGCCTTCTCGCGCCGCGACCGGGCGGCCCTGGCGGCCGAATACGATCATGTCTACGAGCTCTTCCCGCGGCTCCGCGAGCGGCGCCTCCAGAAGGCCGGCACGCTCTCGGGCGGGGAACAGCAGATGCTCGCGATCGGCCGGGCGTTGATGTCCGCGCCCAAGGTCATGCTGCTCGATGAGCCGTCGATGGGCCTGGCACCGATCCTCGTCGAGCAGATCTTCTCGATCCTGAAGACCATCAACGAGGGAGGCACGACGGTCCTCCTCGTCGAGCAGAACGCATTGATGGCCCTGGGGATCGCCAAACGGGGCTACATTCTCCAGACTGGCGAGGTCGTCCTGGCCGATGTCTCGGAGAAGCTGGCCCAGAACCCCGAGGTCAGGAAAGCCTACCTGGGAGGCTGATCGGCACATCGCGATGGCCAGCCTGGCGCGAGTTCCCGGACCGCCGAGCCCGTTCGAGGGCCGATCGGGCCGGGTGATCGCGATCGTCGTGCTGGGAATCGGGCTCGCGATCGCCAAGCCGTGGAACCCACCGTCGACGACGGTTCCGAGTGGATCCGCGGGACCGTCCGCGAGTCATCGCGTGGCCGCGTCGACCGGGCCCGACTCCGTCATCCGAACCTACGACGGGGCGAGCTTCGGCCCGGAGCCACCGGCGCCCGCCTGGGAGATCTGGGCCGCGGACCGGGTCACCCGGGTCCGCTTCGTCGGCCCACCGGACGGGTTCGTCTCCTCCACCGCGCCACCGAGCGAGCCGGCCGGGACGGCCGTCGAGGGCGGGCCGGTGATCGACCTCGGGCCGGCCGACGCCATCACGGCGCTCGGAATCAACCGGCCGGCCGACGTGGACCTCGCCGCCATCCGCCTCTGGCGCTTCCGCGACGGGCACGAGCCCGAACGGATACCGCTCCACGAACGGCCGCCACCGTGGCCGTCGTCCACGTTCCGGGTCTTCGTCCTGCGCGACGCCCGCCTGGCGGCGAACACCGTTCTCGGCTGGCAGCCGGGGCTGTACCGCCTCGACCTCCTCATCGATCCGGTCGACCGGATCCGGTCACTGCTGCTCATCGTGCGGGATGGCGCCGAGCCGCGGCCGGACAGGCCGCCGTCGGTCGTGGAGTCCGAGGTGGATCCGGAGGCCCTCGCCCGTCTGCCGGACGCCGTGCGGTTCTGGACCTACGGGCGTTCACTGAGCGGTTGGGCGGAGCGGGCCCCCGCCGGCGAGTGCGGTGTGCGCGAGATCTGGCGAGCCGTCGACATCGCCGATCGGTGCCGCCCGATCTGGGTCGGCAACCCCCGGGCGCTCGGCGTCAGCCTCGCCCGCGGCACCGAGGTCCGCTCGATCCGACTCGTCGAACTCGACCCCTTGCCAGGACCGGTCGCAGTCCTCCAGCGAATCGGCCCGGTCGGCCGGCCGGGCCTGGCGTACGTCCTTCCGGACGGCGAGACCTTCGCCGACGGCATCTACCGACTCGACGTCGAGACGATGACGAGCGACCTGCATTGGTACCTCGAGGTCGGGGCAGGCTCGGTTCCCTGGAATCGCTGAGTCGCCGGCCGCGGCCGATCAGCGGACGGGATGCTCGCGGGCGATCTCGTAGACGGCCCGGCTCAGGAGGACGAGTCCGAGGGCGGCCAGCCAGAGGCCGGGTGCGCGGTCGGGCAGGATCGCCCCGACGTTGACGGTGGCGAGGCCGAACAAGCGGATCACGAGGCCGATCCAGCCGAGCACGACGAGGAACAGGTAGCTCAGCGCCCGGTCGATGCCGACCGGGCGGTCGGTCGCGTAGGGCAGCGTCACGAGGGCGATCGTGCCCAGCGCGGCGAGGACGACGACGATCCCGCTTCCGGAGAAGGCGTTCTCGGAGATCGCCGGCAGGCTGTCGCCGCCGCCCACCTGCCACCACGGGAGGAAG
>DASTEU010000039.1:0-7091 GCA_035709325.1 Candidatus Limnocylindrales bacterium
CGGAGGATCCATGGAAGTCCCCACCGCAGCGGTCGCCGCCGCATTCCTGCTCGTCGTCCTGATCGTGATCGTCTACCTGTCGATCCGGATCGTCCAGCAGTACGAGAAGATGGTCGTGTTCCGGCTCGGCCGGACGAACGAATCGATGGTCCGCGACCCGGGCCTGCGGTTCCTGATCCCGATCATCGACCGGCCGGTGAAGGTCGACGTCCGCGAGCAGTTCATCGAGGTTCCCAGCCAGACCACGATCACCCGGGACAACGCGCCGATCAACGTCGACTTCCTCATCTACTGGCGGATCGCCGACCCGCTCAAGAGCGTCGTGAACGTCGCCAACTTCCCCGGCGCGCTCCAGGGCGTCGCGACGACGACGCTCCGGGCGGTCATCGGAGACATCCTCCTCGACGAGGTCCTCTCCAAGCGCGAGCAGATCAACGAGGTGCTCCGGGTCAAGCTCGACGAGGTGACCGAGCGCTGGGGCGGCAAGGTGACCACAGTCGAGATCCGTGAGATCACCCCGCCGCGTGACGTCCAGGACGCGATGAACCGGCAGCTCTCCGCCGAGCGGACGCGGCGCGCCGTCATCACCGAATCGGAGGGCTCGAGGCAGGCGGCGATCAATGTCGCAGAAGGCCAGAAGCAGGCCGAGATCCTCAAGGCCGAGGGCGACCGCCAGGCGGCGATCCTGCGGGCCGAGGGCTTCAGCGAGGCGCTGACCAGAATCTTCCAGGCGGCGTCGGGCGTCGACCAGAAGACGATGGCCCTCCAGTACCTCGAGGCGCTCAAGGCGCTCGGCGCGAGCCCGGCCACGAAGTTCGTCATCCCGACCGAGTTCACCCGGCTCGTCGAACCGTTCACCGGCTTCGTGGAGCGCGGCATGGCCGGACCGGAGGGCAAGCAGCAGCCGCAGGAGCGGTGATCCGGCGCGTCGCTGCCCTCGTCGGCGTGGTCGCCCTGCCGGCCGTGCTCTCGCGCCTTCTCGCCGGCCGCGCGGCGGAGCGGCTCCTCGACGCTCCCCGGACGGCGCCCGGCGAAGCAGAGCTCGGCCCGGCCCTCGACGCGCTCGGCGGCGAGGTCGTCCGGCTCCGCTCGCGGGACGGCCTCCGCCTGACCGGCCGCTGGCTGCCGGCCGAACCCGGAGATGCGGGATGGTCCTCCGATCCGCACGAGGCGATCCTCCTGCTCCACGGCTGGTCCGGCTCGGTCGCGCCCGACGTCGTCGAGTACGGCCCGTTCCTGCGCCGGACGGCCGGCGTGCTCGGGCTCGACTTCCGGGGCCACGGCGGATCCGACGACGCGCCGACCACGTTCGGGATGCACGAGGTCGAGGACGTCGCCGGCGCGCTGACCTGGCTGGCGGAGCGGGGGATCGCCCGGGTCGCGCTGATCGGCACCTCGATGGGCGGCGCGACCGCCCTCGCCGCGATCGTCGTCCTCGGCGACGGCTCGCCGACCGGCGCCGACGTCGACCCGACGGCACCGGCCCACGACATCGCCCCGCCGCGGCCCCGGATCATCGCGGCTGTCGCCGATTCGGTCGCCCCGGAGCTGACGGTCGCGGTCGCCAACCGGCTGCGGACGCCCGGCCGGAGGTTCGTCGCCGCCCGCGTCTTCGAGGCGGCGTCGCGGCGGGTCGGCGGCGACATCCGAGCGATGGAGCCGATCCGCATCATCGGTCTGGTCGAGGGCGTGCCGCTCCTGCTGATCCACGGCGCCGCGGATCGGACGGTGCCGCTCCGCGACGGCCGGCGCCTCGTCGCGGCCGCCGGCCCGAACGCCGAGCAGTGGGTCGTCCCGAACGCGGAGCACAGCGCCGGCCATGCGACGGATCCGGCCGGTTACGAGGCGCGCGTGACCGCGTTCCTGCGGCGCGCCTTCGCCGAGGCCCGCACGGGCCAGCCTATAATCCCCCCGCCGGTGCCCGACGATGCTCCCGCTGGCGGGGGACAGGAAGGAGATTGATGGCGGCCAAGATCCTCGTGGTCGACGACGACCCGAACGTCCAGCGGCTCCTGCAGTACACGCTCAAACAGGAGGGCTACGAGGTCCTCGTCGCCTCCGACGGCGCTGAAGGCTTCCGGCTGTGGGGCACCGAATCGCCGGACCTGATCCTCCTCGACGTCATGCTGCCCAAGCTCGACGGCTACCAGGTCGCAACGAAGATCCGGGCCGAGGAGGGCACGACGACCCACGTCCCGATCATCATGCTGACCGCCGAGCGCGAGGTCGAGCAGAAGGTCCGCGGACTGCGGGCGGGTGCCGACGACTACCTGATCAAGCCGTTCCATCCGGCCGAGCTCATCGCCCGGATCAAGAGCCTGCTGGCCCGCTTCGCCCCGCGCGATGCGCTGGTCGGGCGGCCGCCGCTCGGGCGCGTCCTGGCGCTCTACGGGGCGAAGGGCGGGGTCGGCACGACGACGATCGCGATCAATGCCGCGATCGCGCTCCACCGCGAGCTCGGCCGGAAGGTCTGCCTCATCGATGGCAACCTGCAGTTCGGCGACCACCGGGTGTTCCTGGACCTCGGGCTCGACCGCAAGTCGATCGTCGACATCGTGACCGCGCCGACGATGGACCAGGACCTGATCCGGCAGGTGCTCGTCAAGCACGATTCGGGCATCGACCTGCTCCTCGCGCCGCCCTCGCCGGAGACCGCGGAGCTCGTGACGCCCGAACACATCCCGGCGATCCTGGAGAACCTCCGCGGCCTCTACGACTACATCCTGATCGACATCGACAAGCGGCTCGACGACGTGAACCTCGGAATCCTCGAGGCCGCCGACACGATGTTCGTCGTGATGACCGCCGACCTCTCGTGCCTCAAGAACGTCCGCCTCGTCCTCGAGACGATCGTCCACCTCGGCTACGAGTCGAGCAAGCTCCAGCTCGTCCTCAACCGCTCGAACGCGTTCACCGGGATCAACGTGAAGAACGCCGAGGGCGCCCTCAAGCGGACGATCGAGCACCAGGTCGTCAACGAATATCGCGGCGCCATCAGCGCCCTCAACTCGGGCGCGCCGTTCATGTTCACAAAGGCCGATTCGCTCCTGGGTCGCTCCCTCCTCGACTTCGCCCGGGTCATCGACAAGCAGCCGATCGCCGACAGCGCGGCCGTGCCGGCCGGTCGCTGAACAAGGCCCGCGTGCCGCGCGGTGAGTCGCAGCTAAGCCGGCGGTGATCGCCCGGAGAGCGCCGGCCGGTACGGTCCGGGCGTGCTGGCGACTCTGCTTTCGGCGACGCTCATCGGTCTCGACGGCCGCCTCGTCCGGGTCGAGGTCGATGTCGCGGGCGGGCTGCCCGGGTTCACGATCGTGGGTCTTGCCGACACCGCCCTCCAGGAGGCCCGCGAGCGCGTCCGCGGCGCCGTTCGCAACGCCGGCTTCGTCCATCCGCCCCGCCGGATCACCGTCAACCTGGCGCCGGCCGAGCAGCGCAAGGCCGGCGCGTCGCTGGATCTGGCGATCGCGGTCGGGATCCTCCTCGGCTCGGAGCAGCTCCGGGCAGCCCCCGGCCGGATCGCGCTGATCGGCGAGCTATCGCTCGGGGGCGAGGTCCGGTCCGTGCCGGGGCTCCTCCCGATGGTCGCCGCCCTCGCCCGCCGCGGCGTCCGGCGTGTCGTGGTTCCGGCTGCCTCGATCGACGAGGCCAGCCTTGCCGGCGGCATCGAGGCGATCGGGGCGGCCACCCTGCGCGAGGCCGTCGAGGTCATCCGGCTGCGAGCCGGCCGTCGCGAGGTCCGGCTGCCGCCGCGGGTCGATCTCGGTGGGGAGGGCAGCGCGGACGGCCCCGGCGACGCGCCGCCGCTCCGTAGCAGGCCGGCCGGGCTTGCGGTGCCCGATCTCAGCGAGGTCCGCGGTCAGCTCGAAGCCCGGCGAGGGCTCGAGATCGCGCTCGCCGGCGGCCACGGCCTGCTGCTCGTCGGCCCGCCCGGCTCCGGGAAGACGCTCCTTGCGCGGACGATTCCGGGCCTCCTCCCGCCGCTCGACGACGCGGAGGCGCTTGCCGCGACGATCGTCGCCTCGGTCGCCGGTGAGGCGCCGCGGTCGCTGGTCCGTCAGGCGCCGATGCGCTCGCCGCACCACACCCTCTCGTACGCGGCGATGGTCGGCGGCGGGCCGCGGATGTCGCCCGGCGAGGTGACGCTCGCGGACCACGGCGTGCTTTTCCTCGACGAGCTGCCGGAGTTCTCGCGCGACGTGCTCGAGGCGCTTCGCCAGCCGCTCGAGGACGGCCGGGTGGCGGTCGCCCGGGTGGGTCGGGCGACGATCTTCCCGGCTCGCTTCCAGCTCGTCGCGGCGATGAACCCGTGCCCCTGCGGCTATGCCGGGGACGAGCCGGGGCGGTGCCGCTGCGCGCCCGAGCTGCCGGAGCGGTACACCGGCCGGGTCTCGGGCCCGCTCCGCGACCGGATCGACCTGTGGGTGACGATGCCCAAGGTGCCGCCGGCAGCACTCATGATCGGCGGTGAGCCGGAGCCCTCGGCGGTCGTCGCCGGCCGGATCGCCGCGGCCCGCGTCCGCCAGCGCCAACGCAACCGGGGCCGTCTGAACGGTCGGATCTCGGGCCGCGAGCTGCGGCACGCCTGCGGCCTGACGCCGTTCGCCCGCCGGCGGGCCGTCGAGCTGGCCGAACTCGAGGGGCTGAGCGGCCGCGGAACGGAGCGCCTGCTGCGGGTCGCCCGGACGATCGCCGACCTCGCCGAGTCGGCCGTGGTCGGCGGCGACCATCTCGAGGAGGCCGCCCGCTTCCGCTCGCCGGCGGCGCGGCTCAGCATCCGCGAGGCGAGCTGACAATGCTCGGCGTCCAGCGCCCCGAGGCGGTTGCGCGGGCTCCCGGGGGGCGGACCGGCCCGGCGCTCCCGCGAACGGGCCCCGCGGCGGCCGCAGGTCCGCCGGCGCCGCCGCGTCTGCCTGCGCGGATGACGGAGCGCGAAGCGTGGGCCATCCTCCTGTCGGTGACGGGCCTCGGGCCGGTCGGCTTCGCGGCACTGCTGCGGTCGTTCGGAACCGCCCGCCGGGTCCTCGCCGCCGCCCGGCGCCCGAACGCGGGCGCCAGGCTCGCTGCCGCTGGGACGAGTGACGGCCGGCGGACGTTCGACCGGCCGGTCGCCGACGCGATCGGCGACCTCGCCCGGGACCCCTCGACGCGGCTCGCCGCGCTTCGCGCCGCCGGCACCACGATCCTCACGCTCGACGACGAGGCGTATCCGGATCGCCTCCGGCACATCGAGCTGCCGCCGCCCGTGCTCTACGTCCGGGGGCGGCTGGAGGTCCTCGCGACGCATCGGCTGGTCGCGGTCGTCGGCACGCGACGACCGACGGGGCAGGGCCGCGCACTCGCCGCCCGGATCGGTGCGGCGATCGCCCGTGCGGGTGGCGGCGTCGTCTCGGGTCTCGCGGTCGGCATCGACGGGTCGGCGCACGCGGCGGTCGTCCACGAGAGCGGCCCGACGATCGGCGTGCTCGGATCCGGTCATCTGCGGCTCTATCCGCGGGTGCACGCAGGGCTCGCCGAGAAGATCCTGGCCGCCGGCGGCTCGATCGTCTCCGAATTGTTCCCCGACACGAAACCCAGTCCCGACAGCTTTCCCCGCCGGAACCGCCTGATCAGCGGCCTGGCCGACGCCACGATCGTGGTCGAGGCGGGCGAGAGGAGCGGAGCGCTCATCACGGCCGGCTGGGCCCTCGAGCAGGGCCGGCCCTGTTTCATGGTCCCGGGATCGGTCGACTCGCCGCAGTCGGCCGGTTGCCGGCGGTGGCTCCGGGAGTATCCTGACGAGGTCCGGATCGTCGCCGGCATCCCCGAGCTCGTTCACGATCTCGGGCTCGGTGGACGAACGGGCCATCTCGCGGTCGCGGGCCGCCCGACGCTGGAAGCGGAGCTCATCGAGCTGGGGGCGGCGGCTCGAAGCGTCGCGACGGAGCTCGTGCGGGGTCGGACGACGCTCGACGAGCTCGTGTCGGCGACCGGCCACGAGGTCGCGACGGCGCTCGGCGCCCTGACGCTCCTGGAGATGCGCGGCCTCGCGACCGGCGCCTACGGCCGGTACCGGCCGGCCGGCCGGCTCGCGAGCGCCGACCCGCCGCGAGCGCCGGCTGCCTGACCCCGCCGAACAGGCGGATTCGGCAACCGGATGTTTGCCCCGCCGCGACTGCCCGTGCTACCCTGCCGCCGGTCGCGGAGGGAGGCTTCGCCGACCAGACAGCTCGCGATGCTGTGTCGTCCCCCAGCGAACAGGCCAGGAGACTGTCTATTGCGAAAGCTCGCCGCGGCGGTGCTCGCGGTCCCCATCCTCGCGACGTTCTACGTACCGCTGCTGCTGCGCCGATCCGTCGTTGCGCGCCTCGGTGCCGTCGTGGCCCTCGCCGCGGTCGTCACGGTCGCCGGCTTCGGCCTCGCCGCCCCCCGGCCGACCACTGCGTCGCCGCCCCTGCCGCCGGTCGTCCCGCTCACGAACGCCGCGTTCACCTCGACGATCGCGGCCGGCGGCGAGCTCGATGAGCCCGTCACGATCTCGTTCAGCACGCCGATGGACCCGACGAGCGTCGAGGCCTCGCTCGACATCGAGCCGCGCACGGCCGTCGAGCTGGCCTGGGACGCGTCCGGTACCCGGCTGACGATCCGCCCGAAGGCCCGCTGGACGGCCGGCACCTACCACACGGTCACCGTCCGCCCCGGCGCCCTCGCCCAGACCGGTCGGCCGATGGCCGTTCCTGCTCGGGCGGTCTTCGTGACGCGCGACCCGACGGCCGCGTCGATCGCGGCGACGAGCCTCGAGGGCGAGCGGGCGACCGTCGCGACCGCCTTCCGGATCTCGTTCGACCATCCGGTCGCCGTCGGCGACCTGCGCCGGGCGCTCGTCACCGAACCCGAGATCCGGGGTTCCCTCGACCTCGTACCCGCCCAGAATGGCGGATCGTCGTTCCTCTTCACGCCCGCGGACCCGCTCGATCCCGGGACCGCCTACACGATCAGTCTCGCCGGCCTCCTCGATGCGTCGGGCGCGGCCCTGGCTTCGCCACCGCGCCTTGCGATCACCACGACCGAGGCGCCGAGCGTCGTCCGGTTCCGGCCCCTCCACAAGACCTCCA
>DASTEU010000040.1:0-5835 GCA_035709325.1 Candidatus Limnocylindrales bacterium
GAACCGGACCGCCCGCTGCCCCCGGGCACCGAGCGCGGCGTCTGGATGACGCCGCCGGACCGACTCGGGGAGCTGGCCGGAAAGGCCGCGGCCCGCGGCATCGCGACGATGATCCACGCGATCGGCGATCGGGCGGTCCGAGCCTCGCTCGATGCCCTGGAGCCGACCGCCGTCAGCGTGCCGCTCATGCCTCGCCTCGAACACGTCCAGCTGCTCCATCCCGACGACCGCCGCCGGTTCGCGGCGGCTGGGATCGCGGCCTCGGTGCAGCCGATCCACCTGCGGGCCGACGCCGCGGCCGCTCGCCGGCTGTGGGGCGATCGGGCGGAGACGAACGGCTACACCTGGCGGACGCTCGCCGAGACCGGCGCGGTGCTTGCCTTCGGGACGGATGCGCCGGTCGAGCCGGTCGACCCGTGGCCCGGCCTCGCGATTGCGGTGACCCGCGAGGACCCGAGCTGGCCGGCCGGCACGGCGCCGTTCGGCCCGGACGAGGCGCTCGCGCTCGAGCGGGCGCTGCGGGCGGCGTGCATCGGGCCCGCCGTCAGTGCCCGGGAGGCCGACCGGGGGCGGCTCGTTCCCGGCCAGCGGGCGGACCTCGTCGTCGTTCCGATCGACGCCCTCACCGAGCCGGTCACGCCGGGCGGCGCCCTCTCGACGGCCCGTCCGCGGCTCGTCCTCGTCGACGGAGCGGTCGGGTTCGAAGCCTAGCCTGAACAGTCCCCGAGTTCTCCCGACACCTGGGAGCGAGATCGGCACCCGTCCGCCCGTTCAGGCTGGTACCGCCCGGCCGAGCTCGAGGCGGGCGTCCGCGAAGAGGCCGTTGAGGATCCGCGAGGTCGAGGGAAACGCGTGGATCGTCTCGGCGAGGACTTCCACGGGAACCCGAGCCCGGATCGCGAGGACGCACTCGTGGATCGCCGCCGATGCGTCCGGACAGGCCATCGCCGCGCCGACCAGCTCGCGGGACGCCCGATCCACCACGATCGTCACGTGGCCGGTCGTCGCCTCGATGCCGTAACCCTTCGCCGAGGTCGTGTAGTCGGCGACGAGCTCGAACGCATCGAGGCCGGCGGCCCGGGCCTGGTCGAGGGTCAGGCCGACGAACGCCGCCTCCGGATCGGTGTATGTCGCCCGGGGCAGGGCCCGGTAGTCGGGGACGACGTCCTCGCCGAGGGCCATCCGGACCGCGACCTCGCCCTGATAGTGGCCCTGGTGCGTGTGGAGTTCTGGTCCGGCCGGGTCGCCGATCACCCACAGGCCGTCGGCGACCTTCAGGCGTCCGTCGCGGGGGAACGCCGTCCGCCCGCTCGTGTCGAGTCCGTAGTGCTCGAGCCCGAGATCGTCGAGCGGGAACGCCCGCCCGACGGCGAGCAGGATCGCGTGCCCCTCCGCGGTCGAGCCGTCGTCGAGCTCGATGACGTGGGCGCCGTCCTTGCCCGTCCCGGCCCGGGCGGCGACCGCCCGGACACCGAGGCGGACGGTGACGCCGGACGCCCGCAGGCCCTCGGCGACCGCCTCGGCGTTGCGCGGGTGATCGGTCGGCATGAGCCGCTCGCCCGACTGGACGATCGAGGTCGGGACGCCGAAGCGGGCGAAGACCTGGGCCATCTCGCAGCCGGTCGGACCGCCGCCGAGCACGAGGAGGCTTTTCGGCAGGTCCCGGGCCAGCGTCGCCTCGCGGTTCGACCAGACCGCGATCGAATCGAGCCCGGGCAGCGGCGGCGACTTCGAGTGGGATCCGACCGCGACGACGACGTGGCGGGCCTCGAAGCGGCGGTTCTTGCCGTCGCGGCTCACCTCGACGTGGCCCCGGCCGACGATCCGGGCAGTCCCCCGGATCGGGACCGCTCCCGCCTTCTCGAGGGCACCGTAGTGACCGCTGTCGTCAGGCTCGGCGGCGTCCGGGGCCCGGTTGACCATGTAGTCGCGATGGCGCGAGGCACGCTCCCATGAGTACGCGGCCGGGTTCCCCGCGTGGCGGGCGGCCGCGTAGAGGAGCGCCTTCGAGGGCAGGCACCCGATGTGGGGGCAGCTGCCGCCGAACCAGAGCCGGTCGACGACCGCCGCCGATGCGCCCAGCTCGCGGGCCTTGTAGGCGGCGGCCTCGCCGGCCGGGCCGGCGCCGATGATGACGAAGTCGAACGTGTCCATGGGCAGGTCGTCGTCTCCTGGCAGGGTCATCCGCGCTGGCGGACTGCTTCGTAGAGCAGCACGGCGGCCGCGACCGACACGTTGAGGCTGTCGGCCGCACCGTGCATCGGGATCCGGACGGGCGTCACCCGTGGATCGTCCCACGCCGAGGACAGTCCGGTTGCCTCGCTGCCGAGGACGATCGCGATCGGGCCGCGGAGGTCGATGTCCGTGTAGACGGCGGGCGCGTCGACGCGGGCGGCAATCAGGCGGATCGTCCGCTCGGCCAGCCACTCGATCGTCATGGCGCTCGTCGCCGAGGCCACCGGCAGGCGGAAGATCGTCCCGAGGCTGGCCCGGATCGTGTTCGGGTTGAAGAGATCGGTGAGCGGGTCCGCGGCGACGAGGGCATCGGCCCCCGCGCCGTCGGCGGTTCGCAGGATCGCCCCGAGGTTGCCGGGCTTCTCGACCGCCTCGACGACGACGACGAGCGGGTCGGTCGGCAGTGCGAGATCGGACAGGTCGCGCTCCGGCGGGCGGACGACGGCGACGAGGCCGTCGGAGCGGTCGCCGAACGCCACCTTGCCGAGGACGGCGGGCGAGACCTCGGTGACGCGGGCGCCCGCCGGTTCGAGCCGGGCGAGCGCCGCCTCGGCATCCTCGGTTCGGACGAGGTCGCGGCAGACGAACGCTTCGTCGACGGCGACCCCGGCGTCGAGCGCGTGGAGGAGCTCGCGAGCGCCGTCGACGAGCGTGAGGCCCCTCGCCTCCCGGGCGTGCCGCTCACGCAGCCGGACGGCCGCCTTGACCCGGGGATTGGCGGAGCTCGTGATGGGGGCCGACGGCGGCGCGGTCATCCGCGGATGATGCGCGCCCAGGCGCCGAGTCGCAGCCGGGCGCCGCTCTCCGCACGAAGGATCAGCTCGCCGCGCTCCACCACGCCGGGTCGCCGCCGGAACGCGGCCGCGAGCTCGTCGGCGAGGCGGTCCGGCCCGAACCCCGGCGTGTGCGCCGACGCGAGGGCGAAGAGCGGATCGCCGCCGGTCGCCTCCGCGCAGGCGTCGAGGAGCTCCGGCAGCCGCTCCTCGAGGCGCCACGTGCGCCCGCCGGGACCGTGGCCGTAGCTGGGAGGATCGAGAACGACCGCATCGTAGCGGCGGCCGCGGCGGATCTCGCGGGCGACGAAGGCCGCCGCATCGTCGACGATCCAGCGGACCGGCCGGTCGGCCAGGCCGGAGAGCTCCGCGTTCCGGCGGGCCCAGGCGACGCTCGGGCGGGAGCCGTCGACGTGAGTCACGGCCGCACCGGCGGCCGCCGCGGCCAGCGTCACGGCCCCGGTATAGGCGAAGAGGTTCAGGACGGTGGGCTCGCGTTCCATGCCCTCGGCCTCGGCGACCCGGCCGAGTCGCTGCCCGAGCCAGGCCCGGTTCGCCGCCTGCTCGGGAAAGAGGCCGACCTGGCCCGATTCGGTCGGGCGGAGCTCCAAGCGCAGGTCGCCGTCGCCGACGACCCACGGCCGGGGGCCCTCGTCGGCGACGGCCGTCCAGCCGAGGTAGCGCCGGAACACGAGATCGGCCGATGCCCAGGCCGCGGGGACCAGCTTCGGCTCCTCGGCGGTCGGCGCCGGCCGGTCGACGACGACGCCGCCGAACCGTTCGAGTCGTCGCTCCTCGCCGGCATCGAGTAACGCGTAGGCGGGAGGCGGCGTCATCGGTGCATGATGGCCGCATGCGCGACCGCGCGTCCCGCGAGGAGGATCGAGTATGAGCCGGACCCGGCGCGCCGCGACGATCGCGCTGCTCGGGCCGTTGCTCGCGCTGGCGGCCGGCTGCATCCCGACGGCCCCACCCTCGACCGCGACACCGTCGGCGCCGTCCGCGGCTCCGCCGGCCAGTGCTTCGCCGAGCGCGCCGGGCAGTCCGAGCTCGCCGCCGAGCGAGCCGCCGGTCGCGGACGTCGCGTGGACGTACGAGACCGCCGAGATCCGCGGCCTCGCGTTCGGCGCCGACGGAACGGCCTGGCTGTTCACGTGGAACGGCGACGATCCGTCGGAGCTCGTCGCGCTCGACCCGGATGGAGCGGTCGTCGCCGGCTGGCCGCAGCAGATCGGCGACGTCTCGACCGGAATCGGCTGGGGCCCGGTCGTCGCCCGCGACGGTTCGGTCCTCGTCCTGGTCTTCGCCTACGGCGGCTCCGATCTCGAGATCGCCTACGAGCTCCACCGCTTCGAACCGGACGGCACGCTCGCCGACGGCTGGCCGAAGCGCTTTCCAGGGGGCGAGGACTGCGGTGCCGCAGGGCCGGACGCCGAGGGCCGGGTCGTCGTCGCATGCGCCACCGATGCCGGCAGCCGGGTGGCGGCGTTCGACACGTCGGGCGGAGTCGCGTGGGAGGCGCCGCTCGGGCTCGCCCGGGCGACCGACGTGCGCCTCGGACCCGCCGGGACGGTCTTCGTCGGCGCCCCGGGCGGCGGGGCGATCGCCGCGCTCTCGCCCGAGGGCGAGCCGCTCCCCGGTTGGCCGGTCCGGATCGACCAGCCGTACGAGTTCATCGTGGGGGCCGGCGGCTCGATCGTCGCGTGGTGGCGCGACCACCCGGTCGAGGACGTCTGCAACGAGGGCGGCAGCACCGTCTTTCTCGTGATCGCGGAGGACGGCGGCCCGTTGCCCGGCTGGCCGCAGGTCGTCCAGGGACCGGCCTCCGCACCGGCCCTCGCCGACGACGGCAGGATCTACGTGACGGCCGCCGACGATCGGCTCCTCGCGTTCGAGACCGACGGGTCGGTCGCCGACGGCTGGCCGATCGAGATCGCCGGGACGACCGGGACCTGCTTCGGCCCGCCCGGCCCGGTGATCGGGCCCGACGGGACGGTGTTCGTCGCGACCGGCGGGCGGCCCCCGGACGGGGCGCTGACGGCGGTCTCGCCGGACGGCGACGAGCTTCCGGGCTGGCCGTTCGTTCCCGACGGCCAGCTTGCCTACCCGTGTCTCGGCTGCACGCCCGGGCCGGCCGATCCCGCGCCGCCGGTCTTCTCCGGCGAGCGGATCTTCGTCACGACGCTTCCCGCGGGGACCGACGACGTCGGCGACGTCGACATCGTCTCGCTCGGGCGTGACGGCGCCGTTCGACCCGGCTGGCCGCTCCGGCTCGCCGTCGACGAGGCGGCGCTGCACCTCGCCCCGGACGGTCGGCTGTTCGCGGTCCTGCTCGACGTCGAGGACTTTGCCCGAACCACCCTCCAGTACATCCCCGACCCGCCTTCGGTCGGCACCTCGCGCTGAAGGCGTGCGGTCGCGACTTGGCTCCGCGTCGCCCGGATCAGCTGAAACCGCGAGTGCCTCCGCGACGTACCGCTACGCCAAGGAGGGTGTGATGATCGTTCGATCGGTGCGCGGCCTGCTCGTCGTCGTCCTCTGCGCCATGCTTCTCGCGTGTACGCCCGGCGGGGGAGGGGCGTCGGATGCGCCGCCGTCGCCGAGCGTCGCCGATCCGGCGGGCGGCGACGGCTACTGAGCTTCACGGTCGTCCGGCGGACCGAGCTCCGTCGTTGTCCCAATCGGGGTCGTCGGCTAGAATGCGTCGGCGGCGCGACGGAACCGCGTCGCATGGGCGGCTAGCTCAGCTGGTTAGAGCACTTGCTTGACATGCAAGAGGTCACTGGTTCGAGTCCAGTGTCGCCCACCACAACCTGAACGCGACGAC
>DASTEU010000041.1:0-6125 GCA_035709325.1 Candidatus Limnocylindrales bacterium
GCTCAGGAGGCTCGCCCCGGCCTTCGCCGCGAGGAGGCCCTGGTTCGCGGTGAAGATGAGCGTGCAGTTCGTCTTGATGCCCTCGGCCGCGAAGCGGCTCATCGCCTCGAGGCCTTCCTCGCTCATCGGCACCTTGACGACAATGTTCGGGGCGAGCTTGGCGAACTTGCGGCCCTCCTCGAGCATGCCGTCGGCGTCCTCGGCGACGACCTCGGCCGAGACCGGGCCGGGCGTGATCTTGCAGATCTCCTGCAGGATCGATTCGTAGCTGGCGTTGCTGACCTTGGAGTAGAGCGTCGGGTTCGTCGTGACGCCGTCGAGGATGCCCCAACGGGCGACCGTGCGGATCTCTTCGATGTCCGCCGTGTCGAGGAAGATCTTCATTCGGGCAGGCTCCTTCGGTAAGTGCCCCGCGATTCTACGCCGCCCGACCCGTTCAGCCGGTCCGGAGGCGCGTCCCTGGGCATTGCGGCGGCATGAATCCGGCTCCGAGCGTCCGGCAGACCTGCGAGGATCCCGGCAATGGAACGACCGGAGGCGCGGCCGCTGCCGCTCTGGCGCAACGGCCCGTTCCGGCGGTTCTGGCTCGGCGAGTCGATCTCGTTCCTCGGCAACCAGGTCACCGACCTCGCCCTGCCGCTGACGGCCGTCCTCCTCCTCGGCGCGACGGCCGATCAGATGGGGATTCTCGCGGCGACGTGGTACCTGCCATACCTGGTGTTCGGCCTGCCCGCCGGCGTCTGGATCGACCGGATGCGGCGCCGGCCGATCCTCGTCGGACTCGATGTGCTGAGCGCCGCCGTCGTGCTCGTCGTCCCGCTCGCCGCCTGGAGCGGCCTCCTCCGGATCGAGCTGCTCTATGCGGTCTCGTTCCTCCTTGGATCGGCCGTCGTGATCTTCATGGTCGCCTACCAGTCGTTCGTGCCGACGCTCGTCGGACGCGCACGGCTGGCCGAGGCGAACGCTGCCCTCGAGGCGAGCTCGTCGCTGACGGCCGTCGCAGGACCGGGCATCGCGGGCCTCCTCGTGCAGTTCCTGACCGCGCCGGTCGCGCTGGTCCTCGACGCAGCGACGTACCTCGTCTCGGCCGCCCTGGTCGGCTCGATCCGGATCGCTGAGCCGCCGCCGATCCCCGCGGCCGAACGGCGATCGGTGATCGACCAGATCGGCGAGGGCATCCGCGTGGTCCTCGGGAACCCGCTCCTTCGAGCCCTCGTCCGCGGCGGCGCGATCCACAACTTCTTCAGTCGGATGATCGACGCCCTGTTCGTGCTCTACGCGAGCCGCGAGCTCGGGCTCGACGCGGCGACGATCGGCCTGGTCGTCGCGGCCGCCGGGCCTGGCTCCTTCGTCGGCTCGCTGATGGCGACGCGGCTGACCAACCGCGTCGGCCTCGGCCGAACGATCTGGCTGATGCAGGCGCTCACCGGCCTGGCCAGGCTCCTCGTTCCGCTGGCCGCCGGCGGCGTGTTGTTGAGCGCCGTCAGCCTCGCCGCCTCGATGTTCCTGCTCGGTTTCGCCCGGACCGTCTTCAACGTCAATCAGCTCAGCCTACGGCTGGCGATCACGCCGGACCGGATGCACGGTCGGTTGAACGCGACGATGCGTTTCGTGATGTGGGGCGTGACGCCGGTCGGCGCGCTGGCGGGCGGCTTCCTTGCGACGACCGTCGTCGGGCTCCAGGGAACGCTGTTCGTCGCGGCCGCAGGAGTTGCCCTCGCGACGCTCTCCTTCCTGGAGCCGGCCCTTCGGTCGCTGCGCCGGATCCCGGCCGCCGAACCTGAGGGCCCTGCGCCGGCCTGAGGGCCGCCCGGGCCTGAGGGGGCCCCGCGCCCCGGCATGAAACCCGCCCTGTTCGCGCCGGCGGATGCACCACATGCTGAGGAGCTCGCAGGGCCAGCCCAGGACTGTCGTTCTGTGGGCCGGATATGCATCCCCCTGATATCTCGGCCGGAATCAGGCGATGGTTCGCGGGGTTGCCCCCACCCGATCCCGGGATGCATACGGCGGGCGGGGCGGCACTCGGCGGCGCCAGGCCACTTGGCGGCACTCCGCGGCAGCGGCGCGGCGCCCGGTCGGGCTGGCACATGTACCGCGGACCAGGAGCCCTCAGAAGCAGCCGCAGCTTCCTCGATATGCACTCCTCCGATTCTCAGCCCGAATCAGGCGGTCGATCGTTGATCGAGGAGAGTGCTCGTTTCTTCATATGTGAGCGTGAACCAATCGCGAATTGACGCTTCGAGACGCGAATTCACGATCCTTCACGCTCGATTGTTCCCAGATGACCGGCGTGGTCCGTGAAGGCCTCCTCGGGCGCGCGGCGGAGGCCCAGCGCTATGGCACCTTCGGGTTGACGAACCGGCAGCGGTCGATCAGCGAGCATCGGCTCGGGAACCGGGCGCGCGGCGAGGACCGGGGCGCGGCCCTCGCGGACCGCGAGCGAGGCCTCGACGAAGCCGTCGAACAGCGGATGCGGTCGCTCCGGCCGGGACTTGAACTCCGGATGGAACTGGCTCGCGACGAACCACGGATGGTCCTCGAGCTCGACGATCTCGACGAGCCGGCCGTCGGGGCTCTGGCCCGAGAGCAGCATGCCGGCGCCCTCGAGCGTCTGGCGATAGCGGTTGTTGACCTCGAAGCGATGGCGGTGCCGCTCGTAGATGACCTCCTGACCGTAGACCGCCGCGGCCTTCGAACCCGGCGTCAGACGGGCCGGGTAGAGCCCGAGCCGCATCGTCCCGCCCTTGTCCTCGAGCTCGCGCTGGTCGGGCATGAAGTCGATGACCGGGTGCTCGGTGAACATGTCGAACTCGGTCGAGTTGGCATCCTTCGAGCCGGTGACCTGGCGGGCAAGTTCGATGACCGCGCACTGCAGCCCGAGGCACAGGCCGAGGTACGGCACGCCGTGGTCCCGAGCGTAATGGGCGGCCAGGACCTTGCCCTCGATGCCCCGGTGCCCGAACCCGCCCGGGACGAGGATGCCGGCCGCGCCGTCGAGCCTGTCGTGGAGGTTGTCGCGGGTCAGCGCCTCCGAATCCACCCAGCGGACCTTCGCATCGACCCCGTGCGCCCAGGCGGCGTGGCGCAAGGCCTCGGTGACGCTGAGGTAGGCGTCGGGCAGCTCGATGTACTTGCCGACGAGGGCGATCTCGAGGCTTGGCTTCGGCGCCTTGATCCGCTCGACGAGGGCCCGCCAGGAGTCGAGGTCCGGCTCGACGTCGGCGTCGCCGAGGCCCAGCTCGCGGACGACGAGCCGGCCGAGGCCCGCCGCCTCGAACATCAGCGGCACCTCGTAGATCGTCTCGGCCGTCTCGGCCGGGATCACCGCCTCGACGTCGACGTCGCAGAAGAGGGCGATCTTCTCCCGGATCTCGTCGCTGACCGGATGGTCGCTGCGGAGGACGATCACGTCGGGCTGGATGCCGATGCCCCGCAGCTCCTTGACCGAGTGCTGGGTGGGCTTCGTCTTGAGCTCGCCGGTCGCGGCGAGGGCGGGCAGCAGCGTGACGTGGAGGTAGAGAACGTTCGCCCGGCCGACGTCCTTGCGCATCTGGCGAATCGCCTCGAGGAACGGCAGGCTCTCGATGTCGCCGACGGTCCCGCCGACTTCGACGATCACGACGTCCGGATCGCCGTCGCGGGCGACCCGCCCGATCCGCTCCTTGATCTCGTTCGTGATGTGGGGGATGACCTGGACGGTCCCGCCGAGGTAGTCGCCGCGACGCTCCTTGGCGATGACGGCCTGGTAGATCCGGCCGGTTGTGACGTTGCTCAACTGGGTCAGGTTCTCGTCGATGAACCGCTCGTAGTGGCCCAGGTCGAGGTCCGTCTCGGCGCCGTCGTCCGTCACGAAGACCTCACCGTGCTGGTACGGGCTCATCGTCCCCGGGTCGACGTTGATGTACGGATCGAGCTTCAGGATCGAGACGTGGAGGCCGCGCGCCTTCAGCAGCCGACCGATGCTGGCGGCGGTGATGCCTTTGCCGAGGGAGGAGGTCACGCCTCCGGTCACAAAGACATACTTCGCCATGGGTCAGGTCCTCCGGGGGTTTTTCGAATGCTATCGAAAACGTGACCTGTGGGCAACTCACTCACCCGAACGAGCCGCCCGGAACCTTCCGCCGCGGCGGCGGGTACTCCGAGGCGTGAGGCGGACACGTGATCTCCGAATCGCACTGCTCGCCCTCGCCCTCGCGTTCGCAGCCGGCTCCCAGGCACCCGTGACGCTCGCCGCGTCGCCGTCCCCGGCGGGACCCTCGGCGGCGCCCGGCGAGGCATATCCCGACATCGAGGCGTGGCTCGACGCCGACCTCGGCGGGCCGGACGTGCGTCCGGGCGACGTCGTCGTGGCCGGCATCACGCTCTGGAACCGGCGGACCCGCGGGTTCGAGCAGGCCGGCGGCGTCTACGTCCTGCTGCGGCCGGCCGAAGGCGACACCGATCCGTCGGTCGGCAGGACACGGGTCGACTTCCCCGGGCACATCGTGGCCGAGCTGGTCGTGCCGGAGGGCGGTCCGGGCGCGGTCGAGACCGGCGTCCGGGCCCTCGTCTGCGATCGGGACGGCGCCTGCGCGAACGAGAACCTGGCCTTCACGACTGCCGGCACGGGACCGCCGCCCGACGCGGACCCGACGGCGCTCGTCGGCGCGACGTTTCAGCCGTTCGACGAGGACATCGTGGCGGGTCGCGAATTCCCGGTGGTCGTCGACGTCTTCCCGCGCGGCCGATGGGAGCCGGGCGCCGTGCCCCGTCCGGAGCATGTCGTCGTGACCGCGACGCGTCGGGGCGGGCTGGACGTCGCCGCGGCCGAGCTCCGGCCCGGAGGACCGGGGAGTCCCTATGCGGGGCGCATGGCGATCCCCGAGACGGGCAGCGTCACGCTGGCGATCACCGTCCCGAGCGCCGCCGGCGGGGAGCGCCCGATCGCCGGCGCGACGACGGTCGTGACCGTCCTCGAGGCCGGCCCGCTCTCGGCGCAGCCGGTCGATCAGGGGGCCGGCGGCGACATTCCGTTCGTGGTCTGGCTCGTCGGGTTCGGCGCCCTGCTCGCCGGCGGGCTTCTCGCCAGGCGGGCCCTCGCCGACCTGTGACGACCGGGTCGATCAGCGGCCCATTGCTCTCACGCGCCCGCCGAGCGCGGCCACGCGGGTCAACATGACCCCGGCCACGATGACGACCCCGCCGACGACCTGACCGGGCCGGATCCCCTCGGCGAGGAAGATCGCCGCGAACACGACCGCGAGGGCCGGGACGAGGAACTGGAGCGCCGCCGTCCTCGTCGGTCCGACGACCCGGACGCCGTTGAGGACGATGACGTTCGAGATTCCGGCCGCCAGGAAACCCGAGTAGACGACCGCGAACGCCACGTCCGGCCCGAGCGGCAGCGGATCGACGACCGCGAGCTGGGCGATCGCGATCGGAGCGAGCACGATCGTTCCGGCGACGGTGGCCCACGTCGTCGCCATCAGCGGCGAATGCCGGCGCAGGTAGGGCGCGGCGAAGGCGGTGTAGACGCCCCAGCAGGCGGCCGCCGCCAGGGTCATCGCCTCGCCGACGAGCGAGCCGCCGAGCGACAGGCCCGGCCCCGACGCGATGACGATCGCCACGCCGGCGAACGAGACGAGGACGCCGGCGAGCTTGAGCGGGGTGAGGACGTCCGAGCGGGCGACGACCGCGAGAAGCGCGACGAAGATCGGCGTCGCCGCGATGAGCAGGGCCGAATCACCGGCGGCCACCGTCGTCAGGCCGGTCGTCCAGAGGATCTGGTAGACGCCGAACCCGAGGGCGCCCAGGGCCATGATCGCGATCAGGTCGCGACGCGGCAGACGGATCGTCCCTTCACGCCAGCGGAGGAGGACGAGGAGCGTCAGGGCAGCAAGGACGAACCGGAGGAACGTGAACCCGACGGGCGGCAGCTGGGCGAGGGCCGACTTGACGACGATGAAGTTGCCGCCCCACAGGACCATGACGCCGAGGACGGCCAGCTCGGCGAGCCGCCGCTCGGCGACCGGCACGGCAACGCCCGCCGGCTGGCCGGCGGGCGTTCGGGCGGCCGGCGCGGCCGCGCCTCCCGGCGCGGCCCCATCGGTCGTGCCGATCTACGCGCCTTCGCGATCGAGCTCGAG
>DASTEU010000042.1:0-5828 GCA_035709325.1 Candidatus Limnocylindrales bacterium
ATCGACGGCTGCGGGTGAAGCGTGACCATAGCGTACTTCAGTTAGTCTGGTCCGAGCCTGGCCATGACGTTCTGAGAGATCAGGACGAGCGAGTCGCCGACCGAGATCTCGCCGCGCCAGACGTCAGGCTCGAGGTCGCGGGTCGGCAGCCCGCGCTCGCGGTGCGGGTCGGGCAGCGTCGAGAGGCGGGCCTGGCGGATCAGATAGGCCTCGGCCGGTCCGATCGTCCCGACGTAGAGCTCGTTGCCGCGGACGACGGCGACTCCGATCCCGATCGGGCCGTTCGTGCCGTCGCCCTGGAGGCTGAGGCGTTCGCGCTGGTGCATGAGCCGCTTGTTCGCGGCGGCGATCGCCTTGACGAGACAGACCCGGATCCCCGCCGACTCGTCGTAGTAGTACTCGCTTCGGATCGTCTCCGCGGCGAGCTGCGTCGCCTCCTGGGCCCGCTGGCTCGCGATCGTCGACGTGACGATCAGGTAGAGATTGCCCTTCGAGCGGGCGACGGAGCCGACGCTGGGCTCGACCACCACGACGGTGTCGGGCGAGTCGATGACGTGATCCGGCTCGGCGATGACGCCAAGCTTCATCTGGAGGCGGACGGCCATGCGGGCCTCTCGTGATCGGGTAGTCGCCGTTGATCGATGGGCGGCAGGACGTCGGGCGCTGATCCCAGTTCGATGAGACGCACGCCCGCGAAGCCGAGCGGCTGGCAGGTGCCGGGATTATACGCGGGGACCTCCGCGCCGGACGTGGACCCGGAGCTCCCTGGCCCCCACGCCCGCCGGTGCCCCGGCGAAGGCGGCGAGGAGCTCGTCGGCGCGCAGCCGCAGCTCCTGGGCGACGATCGGGGCGTCGGCCTCCACGAGAAGCGCGAACCCCTCGATCCGGATGACGCGGCAGGCGCCGGCCGCAGCCGGCACGCGTTCGGCGACGATCGCCTCGAACGTCGCCATCGCCCGCGAGAGGCGCAGCTCCTCCTCGAGGCCGAGGCCGCGGGCGGCGTCCGGCAGCAGGTCCCCGATCCGGGTCATCGGGCGGCGCCGCCCGGTCATCGCACGCCACTGCCGACGGCGACGAGGCGGGCGCCGTCGGCGTCGGGCACGACGGCCCACGCCGTCGCCGCGGCGACCAGCGTCGGATCGAGGTCGGCCGGCGTCGTCGTCGTGACGAACGTCTGCGGCAGGGCCGCGATCCGCCGCACGAGGTGGGCCCGCCGGTCCGGGTCGAGCTCGGAGAAGACGTCATCGAGGAGGAGGAGCGGCGGAGCGCCATCCTGCTCGGTGAGCAGGTCCAGCTCGGCCAGCTTGAAGGCGAGGATCGCGGTCCGCTGCTGGCCGCGCGACGCGAAGCCGGCCAGGTCGCGTCCGCCCAGGTCGAACACGAGATCGTCGCGGTGCGGGCCGATCAGCGTCGAGCCGTTCCAGACCTCCTTGTCGGCGGTCTCGGCCAGCCGCCGGGCGAGGGCGTCACGCGGCGTATCGCCGGGGAGGGGCGGCGCGTTCGTGGCGTAGCGGACGGCGAGGGTCGCGACCGTGGCCTCCTCCGGCGCGATCTCGGCGTGCGCCGAGGCCAGCGGCCCGGCGATGTCTGCCAACAGCGCCAGGCGCGCCTCGACGATCGCGGCACCGCTCTCGAGGAACGAGCCGTCCCAGAACCGCAGCTCGTCGCGGGAGGCCTGCTCCTCGCGGATGGCCCGGAGGAGGCTGTTGCGCTGCTGGAGCGTCCGGGTATAGGTCGCGAGCTCCCGCAGGTAGGCGGCCGAGCGCTGGCCCGCGAGCTGGTCCAGGGCGGCCCGGCGGAGGCCCGGGGAGCCGACCACGAGGAGCATCTCCTCGGGCGCGAACAGGACGGTCCGCAGCAGCCCGACGAGGCCCGCCGCCCGGCGCGGGACGCCGTTGACCCGGACTCGCTTGCGAGCCCCGCCGCCGGTCGCGGTCCTGACGAGCGCGACCTCGATCGTCTCCGGCCCGCAGACGCCTTCGATGCGGGCCAGGTCGGCGCCCCACCGGATGAGGTCTCCCTCGCTCGTCGTCCGATGCGATCGACCCCAGGCGAGCAGGACGATCGCCTCGAGCAGGCTCGTCTTGCCGGCCGCATTCGGCCCGACGACGAGATGCGGTCCGGGCCCGAACATCGCATCCAGCGCGGCGTACCCCCGGAGGTCCCGGACGGTGATCGACTCGAGCAAGCTTCCGCCGCGCCCGTTCAGCGGAGCCGTCGGCGGTCCGGGGCCGAGCTCCACGAGGCCGTCGGCCGTGGGCTCTCCTCCTATGAGGTCGTCCTGAGCGGCATGACGACGTGGACGTACCTGTCGTCACCGACCGGCTTGAAGACACCGGGTGAAAGCGGGCCGTTGAGCTCGAGGGCGAACTGTTCGGCGTCGACGTTCTGGAGGACGTCGGCCAGGAAGCGGGCGTTGAAGGCGATCGTCGTGCCGTCACCCTCCACCTCGGCCTCGATCCGGCCGATGTGGTCGCCGACCTCGGCGTTCGCGCTGACGGTCACGCCGGCGTCCCCATCGAGCCCCACGCCGAGCTTCACGATGTTGGCCGACTCGTGAGCGATGAGGGCCGCCGGACGGACGGCCCGCAGGAGCTCCTCGCGGTCGATGATCGCCCTCGTCGAGTGGCTTGCCGGCAGGACCGACTGGTAGTTCGGGTACTGGCCGTCGATCAGGCGACTGACGAGGTCGATTCCCTCGAGATGGAACAGGATCTGGTTGCGAGCATGGGCGAGGACGATCGAGACCGGATCGTCGACGTCGGCGAGGACCCGCTCGAGCTCGACGAGGGCCCGAGCCGGGATGACGACCGACGTCTCCTCGACCGGGTCGAGGATCGAGATCGTCTTGACCGCGATCCGGTAGTTGTCGGCTGCCGCCAGCGTGAGCTGATCGCCCTCGAAGCGGGCGAGGACCCCGGTGAGGATCGGCCTGGCTTCGTCGGACGCCGCGGCGAATGCGGTCTCGCCCAGGGCCCGGCGGAGGACGTTCTGGGGGATCCGCGTGATCGGCCGCTCGCCGGCAGTCTGGACCGTCGGGAAGTCGTCGGCCGAGATGCCCTTGATGTTCGATTCGAACCGGCCGCTCCGGATGTGGAGCGTCTCGCCGTCGCCGAGCTCGAGGACGATCGGCTCGCCGCCCGGCAGCGACCCGACCAGGTCGGTCAGGAGGCGCGCCGGGACCGATGTCGCGCCGTCGGTGTCGATCTTGCCCGGGACCCAGTAGGTGATGCCGATCTCGAGGTTCGTCGCGGTCAGCTTGAGCCCGGCGTCCTCGGTCTTGAGCAGAACGTTCGTGAGGACCGGCAGCGAGCGGTTCGAGACGGCCCGGCTGACGACGGACAGCCCGCGCGCCAGGTTCTCCTGCATGACAGATAGCTTCACGTCTTGGGGTCTCCAGCGTCCGACACCCTCGGCGGCGAGTTGATGCTCGCTCTCCAAAATCCAAGGCGGAGCTCACGACGAGCGAAGCGAGGAAGCCGCTGCGCCAGTGGTCTGAGGATATCTTCCACCTATCTTCTCACTCCGTCATCACCCTCATCATGGTGTGGACGCCGTTGACGACCCCGCTCGGTCGTGCGTGATGGCGTGGTGGACGAACGGGCGGTGACGGTGGATCGTCCGGCGCCGCGACGGGTCCCGCCGGTGGATCGGTCGTGGACGGCCCGCTCTCGCTCCTCGGACGCCGCCCGAATCCATCACGGTTCGTCAACCGCCGGCCGGGGGAAAGTCCCCCTCGGCGGGTCGGAGATGTCCACAAGTGGGCATGGTTGTCCACCGAATCGGGCCGGTTATCCACAGGTCGGGTTCGGACGGACGGGTGGCCTTGCCGCGGCGAGATCGCCTCGCGGCGGCCTCAGTCAGCGTAGATCAGCTCGCGAACTGCCGCGATTTCCCGGCGGAGCTCGTCATTGACGGCCGACTCGCGGGTGATCTTGTCGCAGGCGTGGAGGACCGTCGAGTGGTCCCGGCCGCCGAGCTCGGCCCCGATGCGCAGGAGCGACACGTCGGTCTCCTGGCGCATCAGGAACATCGCCACTTGGCGCGGCGTGACGATCGCCTTGTCCCGCTTCTGGCCCTTCAGGGCGTCCATCTGCACGCCGTAGTAGTCGGCGACCGCGCGGGCGATCCGCTCCGGCGTCACCTGGCGCTTCTTGGGGTTGTAGAGGACGTTCGAGAGGACCGCCTGAGCCAGCTCGATCGAGATCGGCATCGCCCCCATCGAGGCGTAGGCCACGATCCGATTGAGGGCGCCTTCGAGCTCGCGGATGTTGCTGACGACCTTGCGGGCGATGAACTCGATGACGTCGGAGGTGATCGGCACCGCGCCCTCCTCCGACTTCGCCCGGAGGATCGCGATCCGCGTCTCGAGGTCCGGCGCCGTCAGGTCGGCGATGAGGCCCCATTCGAAGCGGCTGCGGAGTCGCTCCTCGAGGGTCAGGATCGCTTTGGGCGGTCGGTCCGAGCTCAGGACGATCTGTTTGCCGTCCTCGTGGATCGCGTTGAACGTGTGAAAGAACTCCTCCTGCGTCCGCTCCTTGTCGGCGATGAACTGGATGTCGTCGATGAGGAGAAGGTCGATCCGCCGGTAGCGGGCCCGGAAGTCGTCGATCTTGCCCTGCTGGATCGAGGTGATGAACTCGTTCGTGAACTTCTCGCTCGTCGCGTAGACGACCCTCTTGCGCGGGAACTTGGCGATGACCTGGTTCCCGATCGCGTGCATGAGGTGCGTCTTGCCCAGGCCGACACCGCCGTACAGGAACAGCGGGTTGTAGGCGTGCCCGGGGCGCTCGGCGACCGAGAGTGACGCGGCGTGGGCCAGCCGGTTCGCCGACCCGACGATGAAGTTCGTGAACGTGTAGCGCGGATTGATGTTCGTCGTGCCGCCTTCGCCGCCGACGCGGGTCGGCTCAAGGCGGACGCTCGAAGGCGCCGCAGGCCCGGCCGCCGCCGGCTCATCGGCGCCGGCGGGCGGCACACCGTTCGTGGCCTGGACGGCGAACTCGACCTGGACGCTGTACCCGACGATCCGGGCGAGCGTCTGGCTGATCAGCGATCGGTAGCGGGTCTCGAGCCAGTCCTTGGCGAACCCGTTCGGTACCGAGATCCGGAAGCGCTGGTCGTCGACGTCGATCAGCTGCGTGTCGCGCAGCCAGGTCTCGAAGTTGGCCGGGGACAGCGAGACCTGGAGTTCTCCGAGAGCGGCGCGCCAGACCTGCTTGGCATCCATGTGGGTCGAGGAGAGTCCTGCTGGCGGTAGGTTCGACGGGGGTCGCGCGGGGTCCCGGATGGATCGGTTCGCCAAGTCTCGGAGAGCCGCTTGCGGCACCCGATACGGTCGCTCCCGGGCCACCGGACTGGGGGTTCCGAGGCTGTTCCCGCGAGCGTCCCGGCGCCGAGGGCCCGGTGAGGATAGCACCGCCCGAGAGACGCTCGCAAGGCGATTCTGCAATACTCCACGGGAGTATCCGAACGGGGACGCCGACCGACCGGGAGCGCGGCCGGCGGGGGGCCCGCGGAGCCGTTCCGGACGCTCGGCGGAGGGCTCGCCTCGTTTGACACTCGGGAAGCGCGCGTCATATCATCCGCCGGCGACAACGCGCCGACGCGCTCTTGGGCGCCAGGCGCGTTTGCGTGCCTTTCGGGGTCGGACGTCGACCCGGGGCCGAATGGAGAGGATCGCCCAAAGTCCCG
The DNA here is from genome assembly GCA_035709325.1 of Candidatus Limnocylindrales bacterium. Taxonomy (GTDB): domain Bacteria; phylum Chloroflexota; class Limnocylindria; order Limnocylindrales; family CSP1-4; genus CF-46. The sequence goes on from DASTEU010000042.1 coordinate 5,695, forward strand.
ATGAAGCAGACCTACCAGCCCAAGAAGCGCCATCGCGCCAAGGAGCACGGGTTCCGCGCCCGGATGCGGACGCCGGGCGGCCGCCGCGTGATCGCCGCTCGGCGGGCCCGCGGTCGGAAGCGGCTGACGGCCTG
>DASTEU010000043.1:0-4110 GCA_035709325.1 Candidatus Limnocylindrales bacterium
GGCGACGCCCGGCACCGGCGACGAGACGGTCGTCGTCAACAGCTTCAACAACACCGGCGAGTTCTACGTCCGCGTGGCCGGCCATGCCGGCGCATTCGACACCGGCGCCCAGTTCACGGTCGAGATCGCGAAGGGCGCCACGGACTGCGCCGCCGTCAGCGACACGACCCTGACCCCGCGGTCGGACGCGGCCGCAACCGGCCTCACGACCGTGATCCTCACCGATTCGTCCCGGCTCGATCTCGGCGACACATCGCCGGGCACGGCCGCCGGCAAGCTCGCCGCGTTCGCCGCGCGGCCCGAGGTCGACGGCGTGATCGTCGACGTCGCGAGCGACGCCCGCGTCTCCCAGCTCAAGGCCCAGGCCGACGCGAACAGGGCATGCCCGTTCGCGACGAACCTCCTCGCCGAGGAGATCAAGTCGATCGTCGACTCGTACCGGGCGAACAACCCCGGCCTGCGCTACGTCGTCGTCGTCGGCGGCGACACCGTCATCCCGTTCTTCCGCTACCCGGACCAGAGCCTGCTCGGCCAGGAGTCGGGCTACGTCCCGCCGGTCAGGAGCGACTCGATCTCCGAAGCCGCCCTCCGCAACGACTTCGTCCTGAGCCAGGACGCCTACGGGTCGGGCGTGTCGGTCTCCCTGCGCACGAGCGACTTCCCGGTGCCCGGCCTCGCCGTTGGCCGGCTCGTCGAGACGCCGGCGGAGATCGCCGGGATGCTCGACGCGTACACCTCCGCGGGCGGCGTCGTCGCCCCGGGATCGTCGCTCGTCACCGGCTACGACTTCCTCGAGGACGCCGCGAATGCGGTCAGGGCCGAGCTTCAGTCGGGCACCGGCACGGCGTCCGATACGCTCATCACCCCGAACGGCGTCTCGCCCCAGGATCCGGCGTCGTGGACGGCCAGCCAGCTTCGGGCGAAGCTGTTCGGCAGCCGCCATGACGTCATGTTCCTGGCCGGCCACTTCAGCGCGAACAGCGCCCTCGCCGCCGATTTCCAGACCAGCGTCCTGACGACCGAGCTCGCGGCCTCGACGGTCGATCTCACGAACGCGATCGTCTTCAGCGCCGGCTGCCACTCGGGCTACAACATCGTCGACGGCGAGGCGCTGCCCGGCGTCGCCGAACCTCTCGACTGGACCCAGGCCTTCGCCCAGAAGCGGGCGACGCTCATCGCCGGCACCGGCTACCAGTACGGTGACACCGACTTCCTCGAGTACAGCGAGCGGCTGTACCGCGACTTCGCCCGGGAGCTGCGGGCCGGGACCGGCGTCGTCTCGATCGGCGAGGCGCTCGCGCGGGCCAAGGTCACGTACCTCGGGACGACGCCCGACATCCGGGGGATCCACGAGAAGGCGATCCTCGAGGCGACGCTGTTCGGCCTGCCGATGCTCGGTGTGAACATGCCGGCCGGTCGCGGCGGCGTGCCGGGCACCGGCCCGACGATCAACCCGACCGAGATCGATCCGGTCAACGGCACCGATCTCGAGCTCGCCACCCACGACCTGACGGTCGCCCCGGGCCTCACGCCGCACACGCTGAACCTGAAGAACCCGCCGTACGACGCGATCCCGGGCACGTTCACGACCGCCTCGTGGCTGTCGGGCCCGAACGGAGTCGTGACGAACCCGGCCGAGCCGGCCCTGCCCCTCGCCGCCGTCAACGCCACGTCGAACGACGGGACCCAGGTCCTGCGCGGCGTCGGCTTCCGCGGCGGCACCTATACCGACACCTCGCCCATCGTCCCTCTCACCGGCGCACCGACGACGGAGCTGCGTGGCGTCCACGCGCCGTTCACCTCGCCGGTCTTCTACCCGATGCGGATGTGGAACCCGAACTACTACGGCGAGCTCGGCGGCAGCGGCGGGACGAACCTGCTCGTGACGCCCGTCCAGCACAGGGCCGATCCGGCCAACCCCGGCTCGAGCGTCCGCCGGACGTTCTCGAACCTGAACCTCCGCCTCTTCTACAGCAGCAACCTGACGACCGCGGCGCTGTCCGACGCGCCGTCGATCGTCGGCGTCTCGGCGCAGCCGAACGGCACCGCCGTCGACTTCGCGATCCAGGTCGTCGGCGACCCGAAGGCGCTGGTCCGCGAGGTCTGGATCACCCACACGAACGGGACCGGGACGTGGCAGGCCCTCGACCTGGCCCAGGACCCGGCCGACTCCAGCCGCTGGCTCGGCAGCCTGCCGTCCGCAGGCCCGAACCTCCAGTTCGTCGTCCAGGCCGCGAACGGCCTCGGGCTCGTCGCGTTCGACGACAACCGTGGGTCGTACTACGCCGCGTCGGCCGGCGAACCTGCCGCCACGCAGCTGACGCTCATCTCGCCGCCGAGCGGCGGGACGTTCGGGGAGAGCCCCGTGATCACAGCCGAGCTGTCGTCGGGCGGATCACCCGTCGCCGGCAAGGCCGTCATCGTGTCGATCGGCGGATCGGGCGTGCTTGCGACGACCGGCTCGAACGGTCGGGTCGCAGCGGCCGTCCCGCTCAACTCGCTGCCCGGCGAGACCCAGATCACCGCCTCCTTCGCGGGCGACGCGGCCTTCGGCCCGTCGAGCGACAGCCATGCGCCGTTCACGATCGGCAAGGCGACGAGCAGCCTGTCGGCCTTCACGACCCAGGCCAGCGTCGTCGTCGCGGGCGGCAACAGCGGCGTGACCACGATGCTGACCGCGGCCGTCGGCAGCGGCGCGCAGCCGCTCGCGTTCGAGACGGTCACGTTCACCCTCGCCGGTCCGAGCCCGAAGACGTACTCGACGATCACCGACTTCACCGGCAAGGCCACCCTTCCGACGAGCGGGCTCGGCGGCGGGACGTACGACGTGACCGCGTCGTTCGCGGGCAATGCGACGTACACGTCGGCGACCCGGACCGGGGCGATCACGGTGTCGACGTTCACCGGCTTCTTCGCGCCGGTCAACAACCTGCCGATGGTCAACTCGGCGAAGGCCGGCAGCACGATCCCGGTGAAGTTCAGCCTCGGCGGCGACCGTGGCCTGGCGATCTTCGCGACGGGATACCCGAAGGCCACGAAGATCCCGTGCGTCACGGGTGAACCGGTCGATGCCGTCGAGGAGGTCGTGACGTCGGCCAGCGGCCTGATCTACGACCCGCTGACGGACCGTTACGTGTACAACTGGAAGACCCTGAAGTCGTACGCGGGCTCCTGCTACCGGCTCGACGTCCGGTTCACCGACGGGAGCACGTTCACGGCCTCCTTCGTGTTCAACAAGTAGCCGCGCTCCGAAGCCCCGCCCGGTCCCGCCGGGCGGAGCTTCGGCATGCCCGGCGGCCCGTGAGCGAGCAGCGCAGGCGGCAACGCGGCCATGGCCGCCCCGGCGCGACAGCCCCGGGAACGCGGCAAGCCCCGCAGGTGTATGGGCTACGGTGACCGTGGAGGGCCGTCCACTGGAAGACACCGAGCTGGAAGATGCCGCACTGATCGGGCGCGCGCGCGCGGGCGAGGTCATGGCCTACGAGGAACTGGTTCGCCGCTACCAGGACGTGGCCGTCCGGACCGCCCACGTGATCGCCCCCGACGGCGACGCCGAGGACGCGGTCCAGGAGGCGTTCGTCAAGGCGCACGCCGCGCTCGCCCGATTCCGCGCCGGCGCCCCGTTCCGGCCATGGCTGTTGCGGATCGTCGCGAACGAGGCCCGCAACCGCCGGAGATCGGCCGGCCGCCGCGTCGGTCTCGCCCTCCGGGCCGCCGAGGATCGCCGGCCGGGTGATGCGGCTCCATCGCCCGAGTCGGCGGTCCTCGCCGACGAGACCCGAGCGACCCTGCTCGCCGCCGTGAACGCGCTCCGCGCCGAGGATCGCGAGATCATCGCGGCGCGCTACTTCCTCGACCTCTCCGAGGCCGAGACCTCCGAGGTCCTGGGGCTTCCCCGCGGCACCGCGAAGTCGCGGCTGTCCCGGGCACTGGGTCGGTTGCGCGAGCGGCTGGCGGCCGAGGCGGGAGGCGATCGGGCATGACCGAGCCGAGGATGCCGCTCCATGTCCTGCCCGAGCCCGAACTCGAGGACGCCCTGCGAGGACTCGGCCGGAGCCTTGCGGCTCCGGCAGTCCAGGCCGGGCCCGAGGACCCCGCCGCCCGGGCCGG
>DASTEU010000044.1:0-4813 GCA_035709325.1 Candidatus Limnocylindrales bacterium
GCACGACGGCGCCTCCGGACTCACGCTCCGTGGCCCGCCGGAGAAGGGCGGACGATCCGTCCCGGGAAAGCGAGTTCCCCTTTGCCCCGTCGGGCCGGCGGCGTGAGCGCCGGATCGGGGTTCGGCGCGGGACGCGCCGTCGGGGACAGTATGGCTCGTCATCCGGAGAGGTCAAGGGTCGATCGCCGAGACGAACGGGCGGCCGCTCCTGGACGGACGTCGACCCGAGACGACAACATCCGGCCGTTGGGCCGGAGCGCCCGCCATGCGACGGTGCGCCGGGCCGGTCCACCGGAGCGGCCCGAGTCCAGCCCCCGTTCCGGAGGTCGTCCCGTGCCCACGCCAACGCCTCGCAGGCTCCTCCCGATCGTCCTTGCCTACCTGCCGGTCCCGCTCGCTGGCGCGGCGCTGTCGGCCGCGTGGGACGTGGGTGCCTCGCCCGACGGCGGCGCGGGCGACATGTTCCTGCGGGGCACGGCACTCACCCCGCCCCTCTTCCTTCCGGTTGCGCTCCTTGCCGGCGCGGCGGCGGCACGCCGGTCGGGTCGTGCCGGCCGTACGGGCGCCGGGATCGTGGCGCTGGTCGGGGCGGCGTTCCTCGCCGGAAGCACGGCGAACCTGCCGAACGACTTCGCAGCCGCCCGGGCCGCGGGCTCGCCGCCCGTGCTGACCGCGACCCTGGCCGCCGTCCACGTCGTGCTGTCGGTCAGCCTGCTCTACAACGCGGTACCGGCGCTGCTCGGCCGGGGCGCGACGCACGAGTCGGGCACCGCGGCGGCCTGATCACCCGCCGCGTCGGCCCGGCGGGAGGCGATCCGGCGACCGTCAGAACGGGATCGTCAGCCCCGCCGGATCCGGTGCGATTTCAAGCGACGGTCCCGTGCCGGTCAGGCCGAACACGGCGTTCGCTGCGAGCATGAGGGCGATCGCAACGGCGATCGCGAGCAGGAGGCGGACGAACTCCGTGGACGACGCGACCCGCCGTCCGGAGCCATGCTGAACGTGGGCCATGATGGGCCTCCGAAGGGTCGACGAACACCAGCAGGGATTCGCGCTCCGGCGACCCTCTCCGGATCGCGTGTCGGCTCTCCACCGGCAGCAACGCCTACGCCCCGAATCGTCGATCCGATATGGGGTCGTGGCAAGTGCCGATGGGCGCCTTCGCGACCACGAATCGGACCGATCCGCGCTTCAGGCAGGCGGCTTCAGCAGGGGGCTCTCCTGGACGGCCCAGCCGTTGCCGTCGGGATCGCTGAAGAAGAAGAACGAGTTGTAGTCGCCGCCCTTGCCGTCCTCCCAGCCGCTCTCGCCGACATGGCGGATCGGGGTCACTTCGACACCTCGCCCAACGAGGTCGGCGCGGGCGGCTTCGATGTCGCCGACGCTGATCTGCATGCCCTGCAGTGACCCCGGAACGACTTCGGTGAGGCCTTTGCCGATCGAGATCGAGCAGGCCGACCCGGGCGGCGTCAGCTGGACGACGCGGAACGCCTCGCTCAGGCTGCGATCGACGTCGACGTCGAATCCGAGCTGCTCGGCATAGAACTGCTTCGCGCGGTCCACGTCCGTCACCGGGACGACGACCAGTTCGAGCTTCCAGTCCAATTCACTCTCCTTCGTGGGTTGGCAGCCGTGCTCAGCCGACGGGCACGACTCGCGCGAGCAGGGCGTCGAGCCGGGCGTAGCCGCTCTCCATGCCCTCGCTCATTCCGGATTCGATCATCGCGTCCCGCGCCTCGACGGACTGGTAGACCGAATGGATCCGGGCGGTCGTCCTGCCGTCCCGTTCCTCGAGCGTGAGCGTGTCGAGCGCGACCTGGCCCGGTGCGCCCTCGAACTCGAACGTCTGGACCATGAGGTCGGGGGTCGGCGTGCCGTGGAACACCCCGTGGAAGCGGTACTCGGTGCCGTCGGGGTCGCGGTGGGCGTACCGCCAGCGACCGCCGTCTCGGGCGTCGAACTCGCCGATGACCATCTCGTACTTCTCGGGCCCGAGCCACTGGACGAGGAGATCCGGATCCGTGTGGGCTCGGAAGACGAGGTCCCGCGGCGCGTCGAATTCGCGGCTGATGTCGATGAACGGGAGACCGGCCTGCGCGTCGATCCTGGTGGTTGCCATCATCGATCCCTTTCCTGCTGGTCCGCCTGGAGCGCCGCAAGCAGCGCGTCGAGGCGTCGGTGGCGCTCGTCCCAGAATTCCTGGTACCGGGCCAGCCATTCGGTCGCGTCCCGCAGCGGGTCCGCCCGGAGGTGGCTCAGTCGGGCGGTCGCCCGCCGCCTCCGCGAGATCAGACCCGCAGCCTCGAGAACCTTGAGGTGGCGCGAGATCGCCGGCTGGGAGACGGCGAACGGCGCGGCCAGCTCGGCGACGGTCAGGTCGCCTTCGGTCAGCCGGGCGAGGATCGCGCGGCGCGTCGGGTCGGCAAGGGCGCCGAACACGGCACTGAGCTGATCTGGCATTTCATAACCACTGCGTTATGGAACGATGTGGTTATTGAACCAGCGGGCGGCGAACCTGTCAACCCCTACCAGACGTCGCCGCTGCGCCAGTCGCAGCTGATGGGGGCGTCGAGATCCAGCAGCCGAGTCGACGCCGTCGGGAGGACCAGGATGTAGCCGTCCTCGTCGGGCGTCCGACGTTCGCCGTCGGGCACACGGACCGAGGAAGGCCCTCGCCACCGCAGCCAGCCAAGCCGCTCGTAGAAGGCGTGCCATCCCGTGCCGAGGGCCCCGAGCTCGAAGCCGGCCCGGATGTCAGCGTTCACCTGAGTCATGATCCGGGTCCCGAGGCCCCTCCCCTGCCGGGCCGGGGCGGTCGCCACCGCCTCGACGTAGCCGGTTCGCAACGGCCGGCCGGCGACGTGCAGCTCACGCTCCACCAGCGCGGCATGGCCGACGATCTGCGCCCCGTCATCGAGGACGTAGTGGACGCCGCCGAGCGCGTGGTCCCAGTCGTCGTCGCCGAATCGCTCGTCGGGGTCGTCCCCGAAGGCCGTCACGAGCAGCGCCCGGATCGCTGCCGTCTCGCCGGCGGTCAGTTCGCTCGTGGCGACACGGCGGAGGCGCAGCGGGTCGGTTGAACCGCGCTGGAAACACACGGCGACCTAGGCTCCGCCCGGCGGCAACCACGGGCGCATGACGCGGCGCACGAGCGGCCCCGCGTCACGCCCGGACGGCGTCGGTCTCCGCCATGCGGGCGCGGACGAGCTTCGTGACGAGCTCCTCGGCGATCGGCCGGGACGGCGTGAACCGGATCGTGCCCTTCGACGTGTCGAAGCCCGCGAGCTCGTCGCGGTGCGCCTCCATCACCGCCGGGCTCTGGACGAAGAACGAAAGATGGTTCTTCGCGGCCGCGAACGAAACGAGCGGGCGGCCGCGATACTTGAAGGCCGGCACACCGTAGCTGATCGTCTCGACGCCCTCGGGCGCGGCAGCCGCGATCATGCGGCGAAGGGCTTCGAGCGCCGACCGCTCGGCTTCGGGGAGCGCGGCGAGGACCGCGTCGACCTCCGGCGACCGGCCGGCGGCCGCGATTCGGTCAGTTCCCGCCATGGGCGTTGCCTCCTGCTTCGATCCAGCCTCCATCGTACGCGCGACCCCGGCCCGCCGCGCAACTGCCGGGTCCCCCGGCTCCTAGCGACTGTGGACCGAAAGGATGTTCCCGGCCGGATCGCGGAACCAGGCGATGTCCGGTCCGAAGCCGCGCATGATGCCCTTGTCGTCGGTCCGGAGCTCCGGCTCGTCGTACTGCTCGAACCGGATGCCGGCCGTGGTGAGCCGGTCCACGGTCGCCTCGAGGTCGTCGACCGGGAAGTTCAGGATCGTGTACGTGGCTGGTTCATGATTCGGCTTCGGATAGACAAGGACCTGCTTGCCGCCGCCAATCCGGAGCTGGAGCATCCCGTTCGATTCGGTCACCTCCATCCCGAGGGTCTCGCGGTAGAAGCGCTCCGCGGCCGCGATGTCGTCGACCGCGAACCCGCTGTAGGCGTGCGTGGGATCAAGCATTCGGATCTCCTTTGTGTGTCCTGGCCTTCGATGTACAGACTCTCCCAAGGACCGGCAGTCATCGCCTCCGGTCAAACTGTGACGTTTTCGAGCCCGACCCGGGTCATCCGGCACTCACGCCGGGACTGCTGCCGCCTCGACGATCGGTCCACGACGCTTGCCGTCGCTGGTGCTCGACCGCTCCCGAGGTGTCATGACGTCCGAATCGAACATCACCCCCGCGCGGGCCGGCATGGATCGGCGTTCCATCGCCGTGCTCGTCGGATTCCTTGCCCTTTCATTCGCCGTGGCGGCCGGTGGCAGCCTCGCGACGATCGCCAACGTCGACGGCTGGTACGCGGAAGCGGAGAAGGCACCCTGGAGCCCGCCGAACTCGCTCTTCGGGCCGGTCTGGACCGTGCTGTACGCGTTGATGTCGATCGCGGCCTGGCTCGTCTGGCGCGAGGGCAAGGAGGGACGCGCCGCAGCCGGCGCAGTCCGCAGGGCGCTCGCGATCTATCTCGGCCAGCTGGCGCTGAACGCGATCTGGACGCCGATCTTCTTCGCGCTCTACCCGACGATCGGCGTGGCAGCCCTCTGGATCGCCCTCGCGGTGATCCTCGCCCTCGACGTGGCCGTCCCGCTGACGATCCTTGCCTTCCGGCCGATCAGCCGGCTGGCGGCGATCCTGCTGGTGCCGTACTGGCTCTGGATCCTCTTCGCCACGACCCTCAACTGGGCGGCCGCCACGCTCAACTGACGGGGGAGCGGCGATCCCGCTCAGGCGCTCGGCGAATCGGCGTCGTCCGCGCGCCGGTCGCCGCCC
>DASTEU010000045.1:0-7801 GCA_035709325.1 Candidatus Limnocylindrales bacterium
GGCCGGCCGTCCCGTAGCGCCGGCTGGCGTACCCGACGACGGGGCTGACGGCGCGGTCGGCGTAGAGCCGGTACGGCTCGCCGTTCGCGTCGCGAAGGTTGCTCGCGAGCACGGTCCCGTCGCGATCGACGATCTCGCCGCGCAGCACGTTGCGGGCGGCGGCGACGACCGCCGGGTTGTCGGGCTGGGCGGAGAGATCCTCGGAGCGGACGACCTGCCAGTAGCCGGCGCCGGCCGCGAGGACGCCGAACGCGACGATCAGGGCCAGCCCGACGTGGGAGATGCTCCCGGCGACCGACCGGCGCCCCGCGGCACCCGCGGCACTCGCGGCGGTCATCGGATGCCCGCCCGGCGCAGGCGGGCCAGGCGGCCCGGTGGTTTCGGCGGCGGCGGCGGCTCGACGCCCTTGTCGGAGAGCGCGAGGAGCAGCCCGACGACGATCCCGTTGACGAGCAGCGACGAGCCGCCGTACGAGATGAACGGGAGCGTGATCCCGGTGAGCGGGATGAGCTTGAGATTCCCGGCGGCGATGATGAAGGCCTGGACCCCGACGACGAGCGCGAGGCCCGCCGCGAGGAGCGAGCGGAATTCGTCGCCGGCCGCCGCCCCGATCCGCAGGCCGCGCTCGATGACGACGAGGTAGACGCCGAGGATCGCCATCACGCCGACGAGGCCGAGCTCCTCGCCGAGCGCCGCGAGCGGGAAGTCGGTGTGGATCTCGGGGATCGGCAGGCGCCCGCCGACGGTCGGCAATCCGCCGCCGAGCCCGGTCCCGAGCAGGCCCCCGCGGCCGAAGGCGTAGAGCGACTGGACGACCTGGTATCCGGCACCGGCCGGGTCGACGAACGGGTCGAGCCAGATGTCGATCCGCGTCGCCACGTGGCCGACGAGCAGGTACATGACGTAGCCGCCTGCGAGGAAGAACAGGAGCCCGAGCACGACGTATGAGAGCCGGGCGGTCGCGGTGTACGTCAGGAGCAGGAAGACCGCGAAGAACAGCAGCGCCGCCCCGAGGTCGCGCTGGATCACGACGATCCCGAGGGCGATCGCCCACATCGCGACCATCGGCGCGAGGTACGGCAGCGGCGGCAGGGTGAGCGGCCCGATCCGCGTCGACTCCTCGACGAGCAGCGGCCGGTTCTCGGACAGGTAGCCCGCGAGGAAGACGACGAGGATGACCTTGAGCAGCTCCGAGGGTTGGCCGCTGAACGGCCCGATCGAGAGCGTCAGGCGCTGGCCGTTGACCTCGGTGCCGAGCACGAACGTCAGCAGGAGCAGGGCGACGCCGGCCGCCGCCCAGGTGTACTTGTAGAGGCGCAGCCAGCGATCGGACCGGACCACGATCGCGAGCGTCGTCGCGACCGCGACCGAGAGCACGAGCCAGACGAGCTGGACGTCTGCGAGGCCCAGCTCGGTCCCGAAGAACCGCTGGACCACGAGGTTCTGGGGCAGGCGCTCCATCAGGAGCAGGCTGATCCCGCCGAGCAGCCCGACGGCTGGCAGCAGGACCTGGTCGGTCCGGCGTCCGGTCAGGACCTGCGCGACATGGGCCGCCGCCAGGACGCCGAGGTAGACCGCGAGGTGGAACGGGTTCGCCGGCGACAACCCGGTGCTCGCGCCCGGCTCCGTGACCTGCTGGGCGAGGCCCAGCGAGATGCTGCCGACGATGACCGTCGCGGCGACGATCGCGAGGAGCTGCGCCTCCCGCCAGCGCGGTCGGGGCCGGATGCCCGCGAAGATGTCGGGCAGGGTCGGCGCGGCCGCCGTCACCGCCGCGGCCGCTCGAGGCGGAACCGGACCTGGCCGACCTGGACCTCGTCGCCGTAGCCGAGCGGGGCGACACCCTCGACGGGTGTGCCGTTGATGAACGTCCCGTTCGTGCTGCCGAGGTCCTCGACGTACCAGGTCCGGCCGCGGAACGTCAGGACCGCGTGCTCCGACGAGGCGAACGCATCGTCGACGACGATCGAGTTGTTCACGTCGCGGCCGAGCGACGTGATCGCGTCGAGCGCGAGCGTCGTCCCGGCCGGCGGCTCGCCGCCGGGCGAGGCGAGGACGAAGAGCCGGCCGAGCTCCGAGGAGGGCTCGCGGGCCGCCGCCCGGAGATCGCGCACGAGCGTCCGGGCGATCCCGAGCAGGAACAGGTAGAGGAGCACGAGGAAGAGCAACCGGACGACCCAGATCGTGATGACGAACCCGTCCACTCAGGCGTCCTCGACCGACTCGACGATCAGGATCGTGTCGCCGATCCGGATCCGGTCGCCCTCGCCGAGGGCCATCTCCTCGACCCGCCGGTCGTTGACCCACGACCCGTTCGTGCTGCCGAGGTCGGCCAGGAGCAGGGCCCCGGCGCGGGCGAAGATGCGGGCGTGCCGGCGCGACGCCCGGCCGTCATGGAGGACGAGGCCGTTGTCGGGCGCCCGGCCGATCGTCAGCGGCCGCCCGTCGACGGTGAACGAGGTGCTGGCGCCGTCGGGTCGCACGACCCGAAGCGTCGCCCGCGGGGCATTCGGCGTCGGCACGACGAAGACGGCGGTCCGATCGGCCGGCGGGCTCGCGAGCTCGATCGGCTCCGGCGTGCCGGGCTCTGGCGGCGCGCCGTCGTCCGGCGGCTCGGTCGGCACGGCCTGGCCGGCCCGCCCGGTCCGCTCGCCCGTCGGCCGCCCGCCTGCCTCGACCCGCACGTCGCCGGGGTCGACCCGTGGGTCGGCGACGAGCCCGACGGTCGGCCGCTCGCCCAGCGTGTAGCCGTGGCCGCGGGCGAAGCCGAGGGCGGCGTCGGCGAGATCGGCGGCGAGGGAGGGATGCGCCTGGCGCAGGGCCGCGAGGTCGGCGGGCGCGAGATGGATGGCATAGCGGGTGGGAACGAGCCGCCGGGCCCCGTCGCGGACCACGTCCGACTCCATCGCGCGCTCGACCCGTCGCTGCAGCTGGATCGGCTGGAGCTTCGTTCGGAACAGCCGAGCGGACTGCCGCTCGAAGAGGCGTTCGAAGAACCGCTCCAGGGCGGCCAGTGGTCCCATGATCGGGGCCGGAGTCTAACAGACGGTCCCCGGGGGACCATCGTCCCCCGAACGGGGTACGAGCGACGGAGGTCCCCGAACGGGGCTGCGTTATACTCTCGGCCCGTTCGGTCGCCGACCGTCCGGACGCCCCGTGTCCAGCGCGAAATCCCCGGGGGCATGATGCCCGAGCTACTCACCGAATCTTTCTGCGAACGGTGTGGCACCCGCTACACGTTCGAATCGGCCGCGCCGACGAAGGTGCGCCGCCTGGGCCGCTTCAAGACGCTGTCGAAGGGCCTGAAGAACTACGTCCTGAGCGACGACACCTCGCTCGACGAGGCGCTCGCGGCAGCCCGCAGCGACGACGAGCGGGAGATGACCGCTCAGCAGCTCGACGCGTTCCACGCCACGTTCAACTTCTGCATGACGTGCCGCCAGTACACGTGCGCGAACTGTTGGAACGCGGCCGAAGGCCGCTGCCTCACGTGTGCGCCGCACCTCGGCCAGGAGATCCTGCCCGCGCCGTTCCCGGACGTCGTCGCCCAGGAGGCGCTTCGCTTCGACGCTGCGGCATGGCCGAGCGCGGACCTGCCGGAGGGCGAGCCCGAACCGGTCGCCCAGGCCGCCGAGCCCCTCGAGGAGATCGACCTCGCCGAGCGGCTCGCCCGTCTGTCGGGAGCGGCACCGCTCGAGGCGGCAGCGGAACCGACCGTCCCCGAGGCCGGCCCGGCCGAGGCGCCGCCGGCATGGCCCGAAGAGGTCGCCGCGGCTGCGGAGGCTACCGCTTCGGTCCCGCCGGTGCGAGAGTCGGTCGCCGAGGAGCCCGCGCCGGAGCCGATCGCGGCCGGATCCGAGCAGCCGCCCGTCGAGGCGGCGCCAGCCGCGGTCGAGCCCGCCGCGAGCGCGGCCGAGCCCGTCGGGCCGCCGATCACCGCCCTCCCGGTCGACGACATCGAGGGTCGCGCCGCGGCCGGCGCTCGACGGACCTCGTCGCTGCTCGGCAAGTTCCGGCCCGGACAGAACATCGACGCGGAGCTCGCCGCTTACGAGGCGGCGATGGAGGCGCAGGTAGCGGCCGCCTCTGCGGCCGAGCCGGTCGCCGAGGCGACCGAGCCGGTTGTGCCCGAGCACGCCCCGTCGGAGCCGGTCGCCGCCGAGGCTCCCCAGCCGGAGCCCACGGTCGCGCCCGAGCCGGAACCGGTCGCCGCTGCCCCGGAACCGGAATCGCAGCCCGAGCCCGTCGCCGCCGAAGCACCGGCCGAGGCGCAGCCCGAACCGGTCGCCGCATCGGCCGCCCAACCCGAGCCGTCTGCGGCGCCCGCCGATCTCGTCGAGCAGCCGACCTGGCGAATCGTCGCCCCGGACGCCGCCGCCCCGAACGGCCACCCGGCCGACGACGGCCTCGCCGCAGCCGCCAGCGTGACGCCCCCGCCGACCCAGCCCGAGTGGCCCGCCGCCCCCGAATGGCCGGCGGCCCAGTCCAGCGTGCCGATCCTCGCCCAGCGCGCGGGATCGCGGTCGGCCGTCACCGATGCCCTCTGGGCCGCCTCCGCTCGCGACGTCGTGGCTCCGCAGCCGGGAATCCCGGCCGGCGGCGTCCAGCCCTGCTCGAGCTGCGGCCTGTCACTCTCGGCGACGGCCCGATTCTGCCGCCGCTGCGGCACCCGGCAAGGCGGCGCCTGAACCAGCACGCGCGGCGCATGCGACCCGCGCCGAGCTCTCCGGATCGGCTGGAACCGACCCTCACACGACCGGCGGCGCCTCATCCTCCGCGAGCATCCGCTCGCGGACCCACGACGAGCCGATGAGCACGAGCGAGTACGCGAGGGCGAGCCAGCCCAGGCCCACGAAGATGGCCCCGAGGGGACCATAGAGGAAGCTGACCCCCAGGATGCGCGGGGCAACCACCGCGAGCAGCCGGGTGAGAGCGACGAGCGCGAGCCCGATGACGACCGCCGGGAGGGCGATCGAGCCGAGGTCGGGGGCGACCGGCGGGATGAACCGGTAGACGACGGCGATGGCCACGGTCGTCAGGACGACCGGCAGGACGAGCAGGGCCAGGTTGAACACGACGGCTGCCATGTCGAGGTCGCGCGGCACGAGCTCTGCCGTGAACGACGCGATCGAGGTGACCAGGAACGCCCCGCCGATCACGATCCCGATGACGAGGATCGAGGCGAAGCGCCGGATGGTCCTCGCCACGAGACCGCGTCGCGGGGCACCGGCGAACGTCGCCGCGATCCCCTCCTCGAGTGACGCGAACAGCCGGGTCGCGCCCCAGATCGTGCCGACGAGCCCGACGAGCGACACCGACGGCGCGGCCGTCGTCAGGGCCCCGACGACCTCCTCGAGCACCCCGCCGAGCTGCGGCGCCCAGCCGATGAGGAGCTCGACGAACGACGCCTGGCTCGACGGATCGGTCACGAAGAACCCGACGAGGCCGCCGGCGAGGATCGCGAGCGGCACGAGGGCGAAGAGCGTGTTGTAGGCAATGCCCGCCGCGAGCAGCCCGCCGCCGGCGGCGTTGTAGCGATCGAAGACGGCGCGGGCCCGGACGACCCGCCGGTCGCCGAAGATCGGGAGCGCGATCCGCTGAAGGCGTTCCACCCACGCCGGCGGCGTCGTCCGACCGGGCGGCACCGCGGTCAGCGGTTCAGCTCCTCGAAGAGCGCCGGCTGGAGGTCGCTCGCCCGGACGCGCCGCGGCGCAGCCACGAGCGCCCGGACCTCGCCCCGCCGGACGAACCGGCGGCCGCCGAGCTTGATGCTCTGGAGCTTGCCGGTCCGGGCCCAGCTGCCGATCGTCTCGGGTCGGAAGTGGACGTTCGCGGCGCGCAGGATGTCGGCTGCCTCGGCGAGCGTGATCCAGTCGGTCGGGGCCGGCGGCATGGGGCGGGTCAGTCGCTGCCGGCCGGCGTCTTGGGCGGTGTGCCGGACGCGTCGCCCTTCGAGCCCTTGGAGCCCTTCGACGCAGACGCGTCGTCCGATCCGCCGGCTCCACCGGAGTCGTCGGGCTTGGCCTTCGGTTCGCTGTCGCCTCCGTCGTCCGACGCGGACCTGGACGCCGCCTTCGCCCCGCTGCGGTCCTTCTTCGCCCAGCCCGAACCCTTGAAGACGACCGCGGGCGCGACGAGCTTCTTGCTCATCGTGCCCTCGGCGCCGCACTCCGGGCAGAACCGCGGGCCGTGTTCGTAGATGCCATGGAGGACCTCGGTCACGTGGCCGCAGGCCGAACAGGTGTAGTCGTAGACCGGCATCAGGCGATGCGCTCAGCCGCGGAGGAGCCGCATCCCGCACTTCGGGCAGTAGAACGCCCGGTCGTGGGCCGATGCGAACCCGCAGTGGGCACAGACGAGGCCGCCCCGGCCGGCGGCCGGAACCGGCCGCTCGATCGCGGTGAGGCCGAGCGCGAACTGGTTGGCGAGGATGTTCGTGAGCAGGCCCGAGAGGAGCTTCGAGCCGATCCGGTCGGTGTCGCCGCGGACGCCCTTGCCGCCCCAGCCGACGACGGCCCGGACGATCATGTCGCCGGTCGCCTCGTCCCAGTGCGACGCGACGCCGCCGACGATCGCGCTGTACTCGGGGTAACCCGACGTATCCACCTCGCCGTCGAGCAGCGCGCAGACGAACGTATCGAAGGCGAGGTCGATCGCATCGATCGACTCCAGGACGACGAGGGCGTGCCGCGTCACCGGGGAGTGGACGTGGTGGGCATTGAGCCACTGCATCGCCTCGGACGGGCGGCTGATCACCGGCGTCGCCTGGCTGAACTCGATCGGCAGCGGTTCGACCACCTCGATCTCGCTCCGAGCAAGGCCGTGGAGCATCCCGGGCAGCTCGGCGAACGCGCGGGGGCCGGTCTTCATCCGGACCCCTTCGCTGCTCTTGCCGGCGTAGTAGAGCTTGAGCTGGTACTCCTGGGCGACGACTTCCTCGGGCAGGGTGATCGAGCTCGTCGTGGGCGGCGCAGGGGCGGGTTGGGCGGCGGGTGTCTCGCCGGCGCCACGGCGCTTCAGGAACTCGAGCGGCACGAACGTCTCCGGTCCGGTGAGCGGGCTGTCGCGCGTATCGTAGCAGCGCCGGGGCGGCCGACCAGCCTCAGCCGGTCAGGATTCCTGCCCCCGAAACCCAGGAATGCGTAATCCCGGGCTGTGCGGGCCCGCGAGCCGTTTCCTGCGCCGCAGCTACGCCTGCCATGCGTAATCGACTCCTGGGAACACCGCATCGGCGCCCGATGACGCGGTCTTCCTCGCCGGTACGCATTCATGCATTGGCCGGCCCGAGGAGGACCCCTTCCAGCCCCCGGAGCAGGATCCGGCCGTCCGCCGCCGGGACCGCGGGCTCGGGGCTCGTGCCCACGACCGTCCGCCACGCGGCGTCGGCATCGGCGAGGTCGGCGCCCTCCCAGCGCACCCGACGCTCGCTTGTCGAGAAGTTGACGAGGGCGACGACGGCGTCAGGCGCGTCGCCCCGCTGCCAGGCGAGGACGTCGGGCGAATCGGTCCGGAGGCGGCGCAGGCCGCCGCGTCGGAGGCTCGGCAGGCTGCGGCGCGCCGCGAGCAGCCGGCGGTAACACTCGAGGACCGAATCGGGATCGCCACTCTGGGCCGCGACGTTGCGGCGCGCCGCGTCCGGTCCGATCCGGATCCATGGTCGGCCGGTCGTGAATCCCGCGCCCGGCTCGCCGGACCACGGCATCGGCGTCCGGCACTGGTCGCGATTCCACCATGGGAACGCCGGGCTGGCCCAGCGTGCGGGGGGATCGACGATCTCGTCGGGCGGGATCGGCACGTCGAC
>DASTEU010000046.1:0-4089 GCA_035709325.1 Candidatus Limnocylindrales bacterium
TCGAGCAGGCGGACACGACGAAGGCGAAGATCGCCAGCGGCGTGAGGGTTCTCGTGAGCGCGCGCTTCGTGCTCAAATGTGCTCCTCCTCGGTGTGCGATACGTGACGCAGAACGCGGGCCCGCGACATGCGGCGCCCGAAAGCGATGCGGCTCCTCCTTGCGATCGCGCAGCCGAGTCCGCAGCAGGCGTGACGGCGGATCGTCGGTGCAGCGCATTTCACCGCCCTCGGGACGGCGAGTCAAGAGTGTGATCGATGTGTCAACGGCCCGTGGCCCACCTGTTGCACGTCGCGCGCCGGCGGCGGCGACCTCCGGCGGGCGAATACTCCAGGGGTGCGTACGTCGCGTCTGGCATGAGCCGGGATGCCCGTCCTGCGCCGCGGATACGTCTCCCCGCGATACCGGGCCGCTGACAGGGCTCCAGTGCCTGGGTCGGGCGGCGAGCTACGCATTCACCGAATACCGCATGGTCGGCCGGTAGATGGCCCCGAGCTCCGCCGCGCGATGGACACTCGGGATTCGCGGCGTTTTCGAAGGCGAAAGCCGCCCGGCTCGTCGCCGGGCGGCTTCGGAAATCGGCGGGGTTTCGGCGATCAGGCCGGCATCCAGGCCTTCCAGACGTCCTCGTTCTCCTCGACCCACTTCTTGGCCGCTTCCTCGGGCGTCATGTCCTGGTTCGTGATGTAGTCCGAGACCAGGTTCTGGTCCTCGTTCGTCCACTTGAAGTTCTTGACGAGCTCGTAGGCCTTGCCGCCTTCGGTCGCGAACTTCGTGCTGACGATCTTGTTGAGCGCGTACTCCGGGTAGTCGCAGGCGACCTTCTCGAGGTCGGCGTCGCAGCCCTCTTCGTACGGCGGCAGGTTGACCCGCACCAGGTCGATCTGGGAGTGCAGCCAGTGCGGATCCCAGAAGTAGCCGAGCAGCGGCTTCTTGTCCTGGACGGCCTGCTGGAACGCCGTGACCGTGGCCGCTTCGCCGCCGGAGAAGATGACCTTGAAGTTCAGGTCGAGGTTCTCGATCAGCGCCTCGTCGTACTGCACGAACGAGGGGTCGCTGCCGAGGAACTGGCCGAGGTCGCCGGACTCGGAAGTCTTGAACAGGTCGGCGTACTTGTTGAGGTTCGCGGAGTCGGTGATGTCGGGGTTCTCGTCGGCCAGCCACTTGGGGATGTACCAGGCGATGATCCCGACGTTGCCGGTATCGCCGGCGTTCTGGGCGACCTTGTCCTCCTCGATGTACTTCTTCTCGAGGTCGGGGTGGCCCCAGTTCTCGATGATGACGTCGACCTCGCCGCTCGCGAAGCCCTGCCAGGAGACATCCTCCTTGAGGTCCTTCTCGACGACGTCATAACCCAGCTCGTTCTCGAGCAGGTACCCGACCACCGCGGCGTTGGCCTCGTAGCCGACCCATGGGTTGATCGCGATGTTCACGGTGCCGCCGCCACCCGGCGACGCGCCACCGCCGGGCGCCGTCGAACAGGCGGCAAGGGCGATGCTGAGGCCCGCGACGGCGACCGCGAGGCGCCGGACTCTGTTGTTCATCTCGTCGTGCTCTCCTCCTCGCTACCGCTGCCCGAGTCGTCAGGCGGCGGGCTGGCCCCCATGATGGACCGCCGGGCCCTCGGCGTGAAGCCCAACCGGCAGTGCAGCCTACCCTGCGGCGGCCGCCGCCGGTACCGGCACCGCTCCGGCCGCTCCCGGCGGCAGGTTCGGGCGCTGGCGGCGGCCGGCGCCCTGGGTGATGCGGTCGAGCATGATCCCGAGGAGGACGATCGCCACACCGGCGGCCAGCCCCTCACCGAAGAAGTCGCGCCGGGCGAACCCGGCGACGACGTCGTAGCCCAGCCCGCCCGCGCCGACGAGGCCGCCGACGACGACCATCGCGAGGACGAGCACGATGCCCTGGTTGGCGGCCACGAGCAGAGCCGATCGAGCCATCGGCAGCTGGACCTTGAGGAGCAGCTGACGGGGGGTCGAGCCGGCCGACTCGGCGGCCTCGACGACCGTCCCGGGCACGAGCCGGATGCCGGCCTCCACGAGGCGGATCACCGGGGGGACCGCGTAGATGAGGGCTGCGACGATCCCGGTGAAACGAGTCGGGCCGAAGAGGGCGACCGCGGGGATGAGGTAGACGAACGCGGGCATCGTCTGGGCAAAGTCGAGAAGCGGTCGGAGTCCCGCCGAGAAGGCATCGCTGCGGGCCGACGCGATTCCCAGCAGGAGCCCCACGACCAGCGTCAGGGCCGTGGCCACGAGCACCGACGTGAGGGTCTCCATGCTGTGCTCCCACAGCTGAAGGCCGATGATCGCCGCCAGGGAGACGCCGGCGATGGCCGCGGGTCCGGGGCCGCTGACGAGCAGCGCGATCGCCACGATCACCGCGGCGACGAGCCACCACGGCGCCGATGTCAGCAGGCCCTGGATCGGGTTGATGACGCCGTACGTGGCAGCGTCGCGAAGGCCGGAGGTCAGGCCGGTCGCGTTCGAGCGGAGCCAGCCGACGATCTCGTTCACGAAGCCCGAGAACGAGAACGCGATCTCCTCGGGGAAGTCCGGATCGGCGAGGAGCAGTCGCCCAGCGAGGATGCCCGCCGCGGCGATCCCGATCGCGGCCGGGACGAGCGCCCGACGGCCTCGTCGGGACGACCTGCGGGCCGCCTGCACCCGTGGGTCGACCCGCTCCCCGGCCTTCGTGGTGAACCGGTCGAGGACGATCGCGATGATCACGATCGCGAGGCCGGCGTCAAATGCGGTCCCGACGTCGACCTGCTGGAGGGCCCGGATGATGTCCTTGCCGAGGCCCGGCGCATCGACGAGGACCGTGATCACGACCATCGAGAGAGCCATCATCATCGTCTGGTTCACGCCGAGGATGATCGTCCGGAGGGCCATCGGGAGCTGGACCTTGCCGAGGACCTGGGCCTGGGTGGAGCCGAGCGCCGTCGCCGCTTCGACGGTCGTCGGCGACACGCCGCGGATCCCGAGGGCCGTGATCCGGATCGCGGGCGGGATCGCGTAGATCATCGTCGCGATCGCCGCGGTCGCCGGGCCGATCAGGAAGAACAGCGCGAGCGGCGCCAGGTAGGCGAACGTCGGCATGATCTGCATCACGTCGAGGACCGGCGAGATGAGCCGCAAGAACCTGTCGTTGCGCCCGGCGAGGATCCCGAGCGGGAGGCCGATCGCCAGCGACAGGACGACCGCGGCCAGCGTCAGGGCGAGCGTGTCGACGCTCGATTCCCAGAGTCCGAGCACGCCGAACGAGAGGACGCCGGTCACGCCGAGCAGCGCAAGGCGCCAGCCGCCGATGACGAGCCCAATGGCCCCCGTGACCGCCACGAGGCCCGGCCACGTGAGGCCCCGGAGGACCCCGATGAACAGGTCGACGAGGCCGCCGACCGCGATTCGGACCGGGGTGATGAGGGGAATCGAGTTGCGATTGTCCTCGACGGTTTCGCGGAGCTCGTTGAGTGAGCGGAACAGGTCGGCGTCGTTGTCGTGGGGCAGCGTGAACTGGCCGCGGAAGGCGAGATAGGCGAGGATCGCCGCGACCGCCATGATCGCGGCCCAGGCCCGCCTCGGGACGCCCGGCACGAACCGCTGCGCCGCGACCCCGACCGCCGTCACGTCAGGCTCCCTCGTCGCCCGCGATGGCGCTCAGGATGTCGGCCCGATCGACGACGCCGAGCAGGCGCCCGTCGGCGACGACGCGGATCGGCTTTTCGGTGGCGGTCGCCGCATGGACGGCGGAGCGAATGATCGCGCTCGGCGGGAACTCGGGGCCGTCGAGCTCGTCGTCCTCGCGCGGGTCGCGCATGACCCAGCGGAGCGACAGGACGTGAGCCCGCGGCACGTCCTGGACGAAGTCGCGGACGTAGTCGTCGACCGGGGCGCCGACGAGTTCCTCCGGCCGCCCGGCCTGGACGATCCGGCCCTCGCGCATGATCACCACGTGGTCGCCGAGCTTCAGGGCCTCGGCGAGGTCGTGGGTGATGAAGATCATCGTCTTGCCCACCTCGTGGTGGAGCCGGATGACCTCGTTCTGCATGTCCCGCCGGATCAGCGGGTCGAGCGCGCTGAAGGGCTCGT
>DASTEU010000047.1:0-2005 GCA_035709325.1 Candidatus Limnocylindrales bacterium
GCTGCTGCCGGACCATTCCGACGAGCCGGCGCTGCTGGCCAGGATCGCGGCCCACCTGCCCCGCGACGCCTGGCTCGTGACGTACAACGGTCGGGGCTTCGACTGGCCGCTGCTCACGACCCGTTACCGAATGAACTTCCACGATCCGCCGCCCCACGCGGGGCACCTCGACCTCCTGCCGTTCGTCCGGCGGGTCTTCCGCCACCGGATGGTCGACGCTCGGCTGCAGACCGTCGAGACGACGCTCCTGGGCGTCGTCCGCCACGAGGACGTCGAGGGCTGGGAGATCCCCTCGCGCTACCACGAGTTCCTGCGCGGCGGCCCCGCCGAACCGCTCGCCGACGTCGTCCGCCACAACCGGGAGGACGTCCGTTCGCTGGGCCGGCTCGTCGCCGACGTCGACGTCCGTTTCGGAAGCCCGGCCGGCCGCCCCGACGGCCACCCGGGCGACCTCGCCGGGCTCGCCCGGGCTTTCGCCCGGGATCGCCGGCTCGACGAGGCGCTGGCGCTCGTGGAGACGGCCCTCGCCGCCGTCCGGCCGGGCCGGCGACTCGGCGACGGATCGCCGAACGCCGACGACGAGGCGTGGTGGGCGTCCCGGGCGCCGGTCGACTTCGGCGGCCGGCGGCCGCGGCCCTCGGAGGCTCCGCTGGCGGCGGCCCGGCTCGACTCGCCCTGGACCGAGGAGCGGATCCTCGTCGAACGGGCCCGGCTCCTCCGTCGGCTGGGTCGGTATGCCGCCGCCGAGGCGACCTGGCAGGCGCTCGGTTCCGGAAGCGGTCCGTACGCCGCCCACGCGTGGGTCGAAGTCGCGAAGCTGCGCGAGCACCGCCTCGGCGACCTGCCGGGCGCCTTCGCCGCGGTCGATCGGGCCCTGGCCGTCGTCGACCGGCGCCGGCGTCTCGGCCGGCCGGACCCCCGCACCGAAGCGGATCTGATTCACCGCAGGGCGCGGCTCCTGGGCCGGGCCCGCCTCAGGAACGCGACCGCTCGTCCGGCCGAGCCACCGACGATGCCGCCGGCTCGATCGGCGACGGTCGGTCGCTCGGCCGGGACGCGATCGACGCCCGCAGCCGTGCCAGCACGGCCGCCAGGTCCGGGACGGCGCTGAGCCCCGGCCCCTCGACGACGAGCGAGGCGGCGCTCGCGGCGAATCGCAGGTCCGAGCCGCGCGAGGGCAGTCCGGCGAGCTGCGGAACGAGCCGCGTGGCGAGGTAGACGGCAAGGAGCACGTCGCCCGCGCCGGTCGGATCGACGACGCGCCGCGCCGGCACGGCCGGGTAGGCTCGGATCGTTCCGGGCCGGTCGCCGTCGGTGACGATGGCCAGCCCGCCGCCGTCGCTCCGCGTCAGGAGGAGCGTCGCGGCGGGCCCCAGCAGGCGGGTGAGCGCCGCCACCTCCGTGCCGGGATCGAGGTCCTCCGTGCTGACCCCGACGAGCTCGGCGCGGCGAACGATGGGCGACGCCCCTGGCGGCAGCCGCTCGACGCGCCGGCCGGCGGCGAGCCTCCGCAGGAGGCCCTGCCAGCCGAGCGCGACGCGGGCGTCATGAGCCGGAACCGAGGCCCACCCGTCGGGCAGCTCGCCGGCGACCGGCGCCAGGAGCCAGGCCGGAGCATCGCGCCAGGCGATCGGGGCGCGGTCGGGCTGCAGCGGCTGACCGGGTTCGATGCACTCCTGAACGCGCCCGGCGGACGTCTGCACGTTGTCGAATACCGGGCCCGTCCGGAGCTCGACGAGCTCAAGGTCGACGCCGGCCTGGCGGAGCAGGTCCAACTCGATCGCGGTTGCCGCCGGGCCGTCGACCCCGACGATCGCCGCGGTCCGCAGGCCGAGCCGGGCGGCCGTGAGGGCGCCGTAACTCACACCGCCGCCGAGCCGCCAGCCGCGCGGATCGTCCGCCGCGATGTCACGCGACGCCGACCCGACGACCACGACGTCGGGAACCCCGCGCGTATACTTTCGGCCCAATCCCGACCCCTTCAGCGTGCGGTGGTTCCGTGTTC
>DASTEU010000048.1:0-3885 GCA_035709325.1 Candidatus Limnocylindrales bacterium
CGGGCGGCGCCCCGGTACGCCCCGAGATCGAGGTTCTCGCGAACGGTCATGCGCGGGAACAGGCGGCGGCCCTCGGGGACGATCGCGATCCCCCGGTCGCAGAAGCGGTGGCCCGGCAGCCCGCCGATGTCGACGCCGTCCATCACGATCCGGCCGCGCCGCGAGCGATGGAGCCCGGCGATCGCGTTGACGAGCGTCGACTTGCCGGCGCCGTTCGGCCCCACGACCGACACGATCTCGGCCTCGCCGACCCGGAGGCTGACGCCGTGGAGCGCGGTCGCGTCGCCGTAGAACGCCTCGAGGGCCTCGACCTCAAGCATGGGCGTGCCTGCCGAGGTACGCGCGGACGACCTCGGGATCGGCCATGACCGTGGCCGGGTCGCCGGCCGCGAGCGCCCGGCCCTGCTCGAGGACGACGATCCGCGTGGCGAGCTGGTTCACGACGCGCAGGAGGTGCTCGACGATGACGATCGTGACGCCCGACGCGTGGATCCGCCGGACGACGCCGACCGCCTGGTCAATCTCGGCCGGGTTGAGCCCGGCAAGCGCCTCGTCGAGGAGCAGGATCCGGGGCCGGGTCGCGAGGGCCCGGGCCATCTCGAGGAGCTGCCGCTCGTGGAGGTTGATCGCCGCCGGCAGCGCATGGGCCCGGTCGGCCAGGCCGACGAGCTCGAGATGAGCCTCGGCCTCCTGCCTGGCGTCTGCCAGGCCTCGCCGGGTGCGCCCGAACATGATCGCCATCGCGACGTTGTCGCGGACCGTCATCGACTCGAACGGCCGCGGGATCTGGTAGGTCCGGGCGATCCCGAGGTGGGCGACCTCGTGCGGCGCGAGGACCTCGATCGAGGTGCCGGCCACGCGGATCGAGCCCGACGTCGGGCGGAGCACGCCGGACATCAGGCCGACGAGCGTGCTCTTGCCGGAGCCGTTCGGTCCGACCAATCCGAGCAGCTCGCCTTCGGCGATCGCGAGCGTCACCCCGTCGAGCGCCCGGACCCCGCCGTAGTGCTTCGTGACGTCGACGCATTCCACGACCGGGCCGGCCGGCGACTCGGCGCGTTCGCCGGGGATCGCGACCGGCGACGGCAGGACCTTGTCCGGCGAGACCGGGGCGGCCGTTGCCCGGGCCTCGTCGCCGGTCGCGGCCGGGGCGCCGACCGCCACCCACCGCTCGATCCCCGCCGGCAGGGGCATGAACGCGACGACTGCCGCCGCGACCATCCCGATCGCCGCCCAGTCGATGACGCCGCTGCCGAATCCGGCCAGGCCGAGGATCGCGACCGGCGCGGCGAACGCGAGCCCGATGGCGATCGGGCGCCGCCGGAACCGGGCGACGAGTCCCTCGGGCGCGAGGACCACGAGGATCGCCAGGACCGCCCCGAGGATCACGAGGCTCCAGCCCTCGAAGCCAGACGCCGCGAGCCGATCCTGGAGGGTCACGACGACCACTGCCCCGGCTGCCGGACCGAGCCAGTGCCGCCGGCCGCCGAGGACGGCCATGACGATGACGAAGAGCGGGATCGTCAGGTTGAAGACCGATTCGACCGTCACGAAACCGATCTGGAGCGCGTAGACGCTGCCGGCGAGCCCGCCGATGACGCCCGACAGGCCGATCGCCAGCATCTTGTAGCGGAACGTCGGGACGCCGAGGCCTTCCGCGACGTCCTCGGCATCGTGGACCGCGAAGAGCGCCCAGCCGATCCGGCTGTGCTGCATCGCGAAGGCGATCGCCACCGCGCCGAGCCCGAACGTGAGCCCGAGCAGGTAGAGCAGCTCCTGGAAGCCGCCGACGACGTCGGGCACGTCGGGAACGCGCACGATGATCCCCTGCCCGCCGTCGATCGCGGGGACGATCCGGGCGAGCGAGGCGAGGATGAACGGCACCGCGAGCGTCAGGAGGGCGAAGATCTCGCCGCGCAATGAGCGCAGCCGGAACGCCAGGCCGCCGATGGCCAGCGCCAGGCCGCCGGCGAGGAGGCCCGCCACCGGCAGCGTCGCGAAGTAGGACCACTCGTGACGCCCCACGAGCACGGCCGTCGCGTACGCGCCGACGCCGACGAGGGCCGCCTGGCCGAAGCTGAAGTAGCCGCTGTAGCCGGACAGGATGTTCCAGCTCGTCGTCTGGGCCGTCCAGAACCAGATCGACGTCATGAAGACGAGGTAGAAGACGGGAAAGTCCAGGGCCTCGCGCACGAACGGCAGCGCGGCGAGGACGAGGAACACCGCGAGGAACCCGAGCGGGCCGCGCCGCACGGTCAGGCCCGCCTGCGGGCGAAGACGCCGTTCGGGCGCAGCAGCAGCGCGAGGATCACGGCGCTGAAGATGACGAGCGGCGCCGCCGCCGGCGAGATGACGACCGAGACGACGCCCGAGACCGCTCCCACGAGCAGCCCCGCCGCCAGCGTCCCGATCGCGTCCCCGATCCCGCCGAGGATCACGACCGCGAAGACGATCCCGACCCACTCGAACGGGGCCGTCGGGATCAGCGCGTTGCCGAGGGAGAAGAGCATGCCGGCGACCGCCGCGCTCGCCCCGGCCGCCCCGGCCAGCAGCGTCCCGAGACGGACGTGGTCGATGCCGTAGGCCGAGGCGATCGCCCGGTCCTGGGCGAACGCCCGGAGGGCCCGGCCCGGGTACGTTCGGGCGAGCACGAGGTGGGTCCCCCCGACGATCAGCAGGCCGAAGAGGAACGCGAGGAGGGTCGGCAGCGGGAAGGCCAGCGGGCCCAGGCCGACCGACCGCGTGGCGTAGGGATTGACGGTCGCGTTCATCCGCTGGAAGTCGGCGCTCCAGACGTTGCTGACGAGCTGGACGACGATGATCAGCAATCCGAAGCTCACGATCAGCGAGTTGAACTCCGACAGGCCGAGCCGGTCGAACGCGAGCTGGATGAGGGCGCCCACCACGAACAGGACCGGGACCGTGACGACGAGCGTGAGGAGCGGGTCGATCCCGCTCGTCGATGCCAGCTGGAACGTCAGGTAGCCGCCGAGCAGGATCAGCGCGAAGTGGGCGAGGTTGATGATCCGGAGCATGCCCCACGTCAGCGACATGCCGATCGCCATGACCGCGAACAGGCCTCCCACGAGCGCCCCGGAGATCGCCGACTGGAGAACGATCACGGCGGCACCGCGAATGCGAAGCCGCCCGCTCGCCGGTGGCGAGCGGGCGGCGTGAATGCGGCGCCGGAACGGCGCGCCGTCAGTTGGCCGGTCCCCGGAGCTCCGCCGCGGCGCGGTCGGCCGGCCAGACGGCGACCCATTCGCCGTCCTGGATCTGCTTGAGCAACTGGTTCGGCTCCCAGAAGTTGTTCGAGTCGGGGTCGAACTCGAGCTGGCCACTGAACGTCGACTGCGCCCCGTTCTGCTGGAGGTGCTCGCAGATCGCATCATGCTCCAGCGAGCCCGCGCCGGTCACGCCGGCGACGAGGATCTCCCACGCGGTCCACGACGCCGTCGCCTGGGTCTCCCAGGCCGTGTACGGCAGGCCCTCGGCGGAGGCGGCCGCCTCGAACTCCTCAACGATCGCGCGGACCTCGTCGCCCGCCGCCTCGAGGAGCGGCTCGTTCGACTCGAACAGCGAGATCGACATGACGCCTTCGGCCGCGTCGCCGACACCGAGGAGCGGGCCGGGGGCCGGGAACAGGCTGAACATCAGGGGCGGCCGGTAGTCGAGCTGCTCCATCGCCTGGATGAGGTTGACCGTGTCGACGCCGATCGCGCTGTTGAAGACGAAGTCCGGATCCGCGTCGCGGATCTGGGCCGCGATCGGCGGCCAGTCGGTCGTGGTCGGCGGGTACTGGATGTTGGCCGCGACCTCCAGGCCCAGCTCCTCGGCGACGTTGGCGACGCTCGCGTCCTCCGGGTCGTCGGGCAGGCCGTTCGC
>DASTEU010000049.1:0-9300 GCA_035709325.1 Candidatus Limnocylindrales bacterium
AGTGACGAGCGGCCGTCGCGACCGCCGGCCGGCATGGCCCCGATCCCGACGATGGCGAGGCTGAGCCGGTCGAAGCTGGCGACGGTCTCGGCGAGGTCGGGTTGCGCGAGCAGCGCCGACCGGAGCGCCGGCTCGTCGACGAAAGCGGGGGCGAGCAGCGGGTGATGGCCCGCTCCGAGCCGATCGGCGAGCGCTCGCGAGAGCTGGCCCGGGTCCCGCGTCCGCTCGAGGCGGACGGAGCTGCCCGCGAGCTGGACGACCTCGATGGACGGGTCGTGCCGCGGCCCGATCGCGCCGACGACCGCGGCGAGGGTCGAACCCCAGGCGATCCCCACGACGTCGCCGCGGCCGATGAGCTCGCCGGCGACCGATCCGGCCAGGCGCGCCGCCCGGGCTGCGCCGTCGGCGTCCCCGTCGGCGTCCCCGTCGGCCTCGCCGGCGACGACGCACAGGTCGAGGCCGAAGCGCTCTTCGATCGCCCGGGCCAGGTCGCGGTCGACCGACGGGACGTCCCGGAACTCGATCCGGACGAGATCCTCGGCGAGCGCCAGGTCGATGAGCCGGGCGACCCGGAACCTGGAGATCCCGAGGCGGCCCCCGATCTCGACCTTGCTGAGCTGGCGGTCGAAGAAGAGCCGGGCGACCTCGGCGGCCATCTGCCGATCGCCCGGTCCGGCAGTTCCGATGCCCGACCGGCTCACGAGCCGGCACCCCGGACCGCCTCGAGGATTGCCCGCCGGCCCGCCGCGTCGGCGTTCACGATGGCGCCGCCGATGCCGACCGCGACGGCTCCCGCGGCGAGAAACGCGCCGGCGGAGGTCGCATCGATCCCGCCGGTCGGGACCAGCTCGATCTCCCCGAGCGGGCCGCGCAGCTCGCGGACGTGACCGGGCCCGACCGAGGAGGCCGGAAAAAGCTTCACGAATGTCGCCCCGGCGCGCCACGCGACGGCGATCTCGGTCGGGGTGAAGGTGCCGGGCAGGAAGGGCACGCCGCGCGCCAGCGAGCGCGCGAGGAGCGGCGGGTCGAGGAGCGGGCTGACGGCGAAGTCCGTGCCGGCGTCGATCGCCGCGTCGAGCGCGTCGGCCGACAGGACCGTCCCGGCCCCGACGAACCGTTCGGGCGTCGCCCCGGCCAGGGCCGTGCGACAGGCCCGCAGGTCGGCCGCGGCGGAGGGCGAGTCGAACGTGACCTCGAAGATCGACGCTCCCGCCGCGGCAAGCGCCTCGACGAGCCGGACCAGGCGGTCCTGCGGAGCGACCCGCCGCAACACGACGATCAGCCGCTCGCGTCGGATCGCCACGGCGACCGCGGAGGTGCGGAGCAGCCCGGCATCGGGCGTCATGCCGGGGATCGTAGAAGTCGCACATCTGAGATGCAAGCGCTCATGTGCGCACTCCGGCGGCCCGCCTCGACCGCCCCGGGGCCAGTCGAATCGGGCCGGTCGGATTCTGTTGACGCGTCCACTTCCGGGGGCTATGCTCCGTCCATCCCAACCCGGCCTGCGCTGCGGAGCGATTCCGCGCGATCACCAGCCCGGGCCACCGGCCATCCCGAGGGAACGTCCCGCTCATGCCCCAACTCGGTCCCGACCAGCGTCAACGGAACCGCCGGCCTCGCCGCCGGTCCCAGGTGTCCTCGCGCGCGCCGGTCACCGAATACGACGAGATGCAGGAACTCGAGGCCGCCCGCGAGCGGAACGACCTCGACATCACCGATCTCCGCGAGATGAGCGTCACCGAGCTCCGCCAGGTCGGCCGCGATCTCGAACTCGAGACCGGCACCCAGGAGCGCAAGGACGACCTCGTCGAGCGGATCCTCGAGCGCCAGACGGAGCGCGCCGGCCATGCCTATGCGACCGGCATCCTCGACATCGTCGACGAGGGCTTCGGCTTCATGCGCCGCCACGGCCTGCTGCCGAGCCCGGACGACGTCTACGTCAGCTCGAGCCAGGTCCGCCGCTTCGGCCTCCGGATCGGCGACCGGGTCAGCGGCGCCGTCCGGGCCCCGCGCGACGCCGAGAAGTACTGGGGCATGCTCCGGGTCGACGCGGTCAACGGCGTCGACATCGAGACCGCCCGCCGCCGGCCGGTCTTCGGCGACCTGACCCCGGTCCACCCGGACGAGCTGATCAACCTCGAGAGCGACCCGAAGAACCTGAGCCAGCGGCTGATCAACCTGGTCAATCCGCTCGGCAAGGGCCAGCGCGCCCTGATCGTCAGCCCACCGAAGGCCGGCAAGACGATGCTCCTCAAGCACATCGCCAACGGCATCAGCTCGAACTACCCGGACATCCTCCTGATGGTCGCCCTGATCGGCGAGCGGCCCGAGGAAGTCACCGACATGCGCCGGAGCGTCAAGGGCGAGGTCATCAGCTCGACGTTCGACGAGCCGACAGAGAACCACACCCACGTCGCCGAGATGGCGCTCGAAATCGCGAAGCGCCAGGTCGAGACCGGCCGCGACGTCGTGATCCTGCTCGACTCGATCACCCGCCTCGCCCGCGCCTACAACCTGGCCCTGCCGCCGTCGGGCCGGACGCTCTCGGGCGGGATCGACCCGATCGCGCTCTACCCGCCGAAGCGCTTCTTCGGGGCCGCCCGGAACATCGAGGAGGGCGGCTCGCTCACGGTGATCGCGACCTGCCTCGTGGATACGGGCTCGCGAATGGACGACGTCATCTACGAGGAGTTCAAGGGCACCGGCAACAGCGAGCTGATCCTCGACCGCAAGCTGGCCGAGAAGCGGATCTTCCCCGCGATCGACGTCCAGCGGTCCGGGACGCGCCGCGAGGAGCTGCTCCTCGAGGAAGGCACGCTCAAGATGGTCTGGACGATGCGCCGGATGCTCTCCGCGGTCGGCACGAACGAGGGCATCGAGCTGCTCCTCAACCGTCTCTCGAAGACGGAGAGCAACGTCCAGTTCCTCGGCACGCTGACGAAAAGCCTCGACGCGTAGGGTCGTCCCCACGCTCGGCCGGCCACGGCTCGGTTTGCGGCGCTGGAATGATTCTGATAGCGTTCACGCCGTCAACGTAAGCCCGTTGTTCCGGGCTCATCGGCCGCGTATGAGACCCCCAGCTCGATACCGCGACCCTCGGACGGTCCAGTCACCCGGCGCCCACTATGCTCGCGCGGGCCGTTCGTCAACCAGGAGACCGTATTGCTGAACGCGTCGGTCGGCGTGCAGCGGGCCCTCGCCCGCATGCGTCCCGCCCCGAGCCCACGATCGTCGAAAGCCTCGGCCCTCCACCTGCGCAGCCTCGAGGCAGTCCGATCGCTCCGCGATCTCCTTTCCCGGTCGTCCCGCCAGCGGGAGGATCTCGCCGCGCGCCGCGCCAGGCTGCGGGCTCACGCCGAGGCCGCGGCCCAGCGCCCGGCCGCAGCGGCCCAGCGCCCGGCCGCCGCGACGGCTCCCGCCGAGCCCGTCATCCACCGCGACTTCCTCAGCCGCCGGCTGCGCGCGAACCGGCTCCACGCACGCTCCGCGTCTGCACACGTGGCGCCGCCCGCCGCCCGCGCGGTCGAGGGGCCGTCGGTTCTGTCGCGGTTCCGCGGCGAGCGCGCCGTTCCGGCCGTGGCGGTCGGCATCCTCCTCGTGGCCACCGCGATCAGCAGCGCTCCGACGCTGGGCTCCAACGGCCCGGTCGGCGGCCCGTCGGGCGACGGGCCGGCCGCACGAATCGCCGCCGGGGGCGCAGCCGCCGGCGGCGTCTCTTTGCCCTCGAACGGGCCGCAGGGCGCCGTGGACCTGCGCAACGGTGCCCTCGGTGTCGTCGACATCGAGCCGGCCGCCCGGATGGGTGGCTGGGCCGCGGCGTACGGCGCACCCGGTGATGCCCCCGATGACGAGGCCGCCGGGGACGACGAGCCGACGACCCTCACGAGCAACGTCCTCGAGGACGGCACGATCCTGAAGCCGGTCGCCGTCGACACGACCGTCGCCGACGGCAAGGGCCTGATGCGAACGTACCGCGTTCGGGGCGGCGACACGCTGACGGGCATCGCCCGCAAGTTCGGCGTCTCCATGATGACCGTCTGGTGGGCGAACAACCTCAAGCACAAGGACGACCTCCACGTCGGCCAGACGCTCACGATCCCGCCGGTCAGCGGCGTCGTCGTGACGGTCGGGGCGACCGACACGCTCGAGACGCTCGCGGCGAAGTACAGCGTGGACGCGGCCGAGATCGTCGAGGCGAACGAGCTCGACGACCCGCACCTCGTCATCGGCCAGACGCTCACGATCCCGGGCGCCCTTGGGGAGGCGATCGCCACGCCGACCCCGGCACCGGTCAAGCCGCGCTCCGGCGGCGGCAGCAGCGGCGGCGGCGGTGGCAGCACCGGGAAGCCGCCCGCCCGCTACAACGGCGGCGCGTTCGCCTGGCCGGTCGCCGGCGGCTACATCAGCCAGTACTACCGCTACGGCCACTACGGGCTCGACATCGCCGCCGATCGCGGCACCGTCGTCAAGGCTGCCGCCGCCGGGACCGTGATCTTCGCCGGCTGGAAGAGCAATGGCGGCGGCTACCAGGTGTGGATCTCGCACGGCTCGAACCTGTACACGACCTACAACCACATGTCGGGCGTGTCGGTCGGGCGCGGCCAGAGCGTCGGGCGCGGCCAGCAGGTCGGCCGGGTCGGGGCGACCGGCTATGCGACGGGTCCCCACCTCCACTTCGAGGTCTGGAAGGGCCCGATCTGGAACGGCGGCTCGCGCGTCAATCCGCTCGGCTACCTGTAGCGGCGCTGCGCCGACCCGGGAGCGGCGACCGGGCGCTTGACCAACCGGCCGGACCGTCCGTTCGGGGACCCCGTGCGACAATCGGCCGGATGTTCCTCGACCGCGTCAAGATCTTCGTCAGCGCCGGCGCCGGCGGTGACGGAGCGGCGACGTTCCGCCGTGAGGCCCACGTCCCGCGGGGCGGCCCGGACGGCGGCGACGGCGGTCGCGGCGGCTCGATCCATCTCCGCGTCGACGCCGGCCAGACGACGCTCCGCGACTTCCGCTACAAGCACCACTTCCGGGCGAAGGCCGGCGGCCGCGGCGAGCGGGCGCGGCGCCACGGCGCCTCGGGCGACGACCTCCACCTCGACGTCCCGCCGGGTACGGCCGTCCACGACGACGCGAGTGGCGAGCTGATCGCCGACCTCGTGATGGCCGGCCAGACCGCACTCGTCGCCCGTGGCGGTCGGGGTGGGCTCGGCAACACCCACTTCAAGACCGCGACCCACCAGGCGCCGAAACACGCCCAGAAGGGCGAGCCGGGCGAGGAGCGCTGGCTCCGCCTCGAGCTGCGGCTCATCGCCGACATCGGCCTCGTGGGGCTGCCCAACGCCGGCAAGTCGACGCTCCTCGCGGCGCTGACCGCGGCCCGGCCGAAGATCGCCGAGTACCCGTTCACGACGCTCGAGCCGAACCTCGGCGTCATGGACCTCGGCGAGGACGACGAGCGGCGACCGACGATCGCCGACGTGCCCGGCCTGATCGAGGGCGCGAGCGGCGGCGCCGGCCTCGGCCACGCGTTCCTGCGCCACGTCGAGCGGACCCGGATCCTCGTCCACGTCGTCGACGGCAGCGGGCGCGATCCCGGCTGGGACCACGACGTCATCCGCGACGAGCTGGCGGCCCACGACCCGGCGCTCCTGGACAAGCCGATCCTCGTCGCCTTCAACAAGATCGACCTGCCGGCCGCGGTCGAGGCCTGGCCGCGTTTCCGGGCGGATCGCGAGGCGGCCGGCCAGTCCGTCGTGGTGGTCTCGGCGGCGAACGGCGAAGGCCTCGAAGCGCTTCGTCTCGCGCTCGCGGCGATGCTCCCGTCGGCCGAGGAGCTCGCGGCGCCGCCGGAGCCGGCCGGCGTCGTCGTCCACCGGATCGAGGCGATGGGCGACGGGTTCGTCGTCAGCCGCGAGGAGGACGCGTTCCGGGTCCGCGGAAAACGGATCGAGCGGATCGCCGCGCAGACGAACTTCGAGGTCGAGGAATCGGCCGAGCGCTTCCAGCGCGACCTCGCCCGACTCGGGATCGACGCCGAGCTGCGGCGGGCCGGCATCGTGCCGGGCGATCTCGTCCGGATCGGCTCGACCGAGCTCGAGTGGGAGGCCCAGCCGTGGGAAAAGTGACGACCGGGACCGGGCGTGCGGCGAGCGCTTCCGAAGCGGCGAGCGCTTCCGAAGCGCCGGTCGCGGTCCGCTCGGTCGGCATCCTCGGCGGCACGTTCGACCCGATCCACCTCGGCCACCTCGCCCTCGCCGACTGCGCCCTCCGCCAGCTGCCGATCGACGAGCTCGAGCTGATCCCGGCCGGCAGCCCGCCGCACAAGCTGGACCGGCGGATCAGTCCCGCCCGGCATCGCCTCGCGATGGCCCGCCTCGCGGTCGCCGGACGCGCCGACGTCGTGGTCGATCCGATCGAGATCGGACGGTCGGGCCCGTCCTACACGGTCGACACGGTCGCCGCGCTGCTCGCTGCGGCCGAGCGGACGGGGCGTCCGATCGCCCCGACCGTCATCATGTCCGCGGATGCCTTTGCCGACCTGCCGACCTGGCACGACCCCGAACGGCTCGTCTCGCTCGCCCGGATCGCGGTCGCGCCGCGCCGCGGCCATGAGCTGCCGGACCCGGCGCCGGTGTTCGAGCGCCTGCCGGGCCTCAGCGGGCGGCTCGACCTCTTCGACGGCCCCGACCTCGACGTCTCGGGCTCCGACATCCGGGCCCGCGTCCGGACCGGTCGCTCGATCGCGGGCCTCGTGCCGCCGGCCGTCGCCGACTACATCGAGGCGCATCATCTCTATCGCGACCATCACGACCCGCGCTGACGCATGGAGGAACGATCGAACGTGACCGAACCCGCCGAGCCGACCCTGCCGCAGCCGGGCACGCCCCGGGCCGATGGACTTCCGAGCCGGGAGGCCGTCGCCCCGTCGGAGCGGCCGCCGCTCGAGGTCGCGCGGCGGATCGTCGAGCTGGCGGAGGATAAGAAGGCGGCCGACATCGTCCTGCTCGACCTGACGGGCCTGACGACGCTGGCCGACGCGTTCGTGATCTGTTCGGGCGGCTCCGAACGGCAGCTCGACGCGATCGCCGACGGGATCATCGAGGGGATGCGGGCTGAGAAGATCCGGCCGATCGGGCGAGAGGGGACCGCGACCTCGCACTGGGTGCTCATCGACTTCGGCTCGGTCGTCGTCCACATCTTCACCCCGCCGGAGCGCGACTACTACTCGCTCGAGAAGCGCTGGTCGGACGCGAAGACGGTCCTGCGGGTCCAGTGATCCGTCGCCCGAACGGACGAGGAACCGATCGGCTCTGGTACCGGGCGGGCGGGTACCGTCGGGTCATTCCGGGGTCGGCGGAGCGGCCCCTAGCATCCGGGCCAGTGGTCGATCGAGTGATCGGCCGGTCCCGAGGTCCGATCCGTCGATGTCAAGCCTTCGAGAGCGCTGCCCCTCCTGCGGACGCCGCCTCATCACGACGCGCTTCGACACGACGTTCAGGATGTCTGATCGGAGCGAACGGCTCTGCTTCGGCATCCCGGGCGGGCTCTGCGAGGACTGCCATCAGCTCTACATCGACCCGGACCTGATCGACCTCCTCGACCTGCGCGAGGGCCGCTGCGTCTTCGCCATCGAGAGCGATCTGGTCGTCCAGGAGCAGGCCTGGTCCTCGGCGGACTAGGGGTCCCGCTCCTCCAGGGCGTCTTCGCACCGGCGCTCGCCGTTCGGCCCCTCGCCCCCTTCCACGGTCGAATATTCCCCGGATGCGTAGATCGCCCCACGAGCCGCCCGGGAGGGCCTTCCCTGAGGCTCGCTTAGTCACCCCGGTGATATTCGAGCGCGAGCCCGCGGCCAGGCCGCGGTCCATGCGGCCGGCTAAACCTCCACGGAATATCCGGTTGCCCGACCATCCTCCCACGCCCCCGCCGCCCGCGAATATTCTCCGGATGCGTAGAACGCCGCACGATCCGCCCGGGAGGGCCTTCCTGAGCCGCGTTTACTCGCCCCGGTGATTTCCCGGCGGCGGAACGGGGTGGCAGGTCGGCTTGTGCGGCCTGCTAAGCCTTCACGGAATATCCGGGTCGGTGGGCGCCACCGTCGGCCGCCCTGAAGGCCCGGGCTCAGGCACGCGCGACGCGTTCGGCCAGCCAGAGGCTGAAGCCGAGGCGGCGCTGCGAGTCAGTCGAGCCGCTGCCGGGCGCACCCTTCACGGTCGCATCGAGGTCGAGCAGGCCTTCCAGGGCCCCCTGGAGCTCGTCGACCGACCAGCGGCGGGCCTGGATCGCGAGCTGCTGGACCCGATACGGATGGACGCCCAGCAGCCGGGTCAGTGCCGGCTCCGGCGTGCCCGAGCGGAGGTGGTCGGCGACCTCGAGCAGCTCCCGAACGCGGCGGTGGAGCACGGCGAGCAGGACCGGCTCGGGCGTCGACCCGACAAGCCGCTCGAGGATCACCGACGCCCGCACCACCTCGCGCATGCCGATCGCGTCCGTCAGCGCCCAGACCGAGCCCGGGACGGCTTCGGGCACGAGGGCTCGGACGTCCTCGACCGACACCGGGTCGGCCGGCCGGTAGAGCGCGAGCTTCTCGATCTCGTGGATCGCCATCCGGGTCTGGTCGCGCCGGTCGGCGTCGTTGTCGACGACGAAGCCGCCGAGCCGGTCGGCGAGCTCCCTGGCCGCCCCCGCCTCGAGCCGGACGCCGCGCTCCCCGGCCTCCCGTTCGATCCAGCCGGCGAGCTCGCCGGCCTTCGGGGCGCGGAACGTCCGGATCTCGCCGCCGGCGGAGCGGATCGCGTCGACGAGCCGCTTCTGCCCCGGGTCCTTGGCGCCGGTCGGTGTCGATTCGACGAATGCGATCCCGTTGCCGGGAGCGACGAGGCCCAGCAGGCCGATGAGTGCGTCGCGGTCCTCGGCCTTGACGGTCAGGGCCCCCGCGTTCGAGACGATCGCGAGCGACCCGCCGCCGAACATCGACTGCGTCGCGAGCCGCTCATGGATCTGGCCGATCAGACCCGCCGCCTGGGTTCGGTCTCCGCGGACCTCGAAGCGCTCGACGGGCCCGCCCGCCGTCGCGGCCAGCTCGCCTGCCATCCGGTCGACCGCCCGCGCGGCCGCGAGCTCATCGTCGCCCCAGAAGAACGCGATCGCCGACGTCACGAGGCGAGCCGACCGACCGGGCGTCGGCGTTCGGCCGCGACGGCCGCCAGACGCAGTGCCGGGCCCGTCCAGGCCAGCCGGCGAACGTCGCCGGGCAGCACGCCGGCCGCATCGCACACGCGCCCCTCGAGGCGATCGGCATATGACCGG
>DASTEU010000050.1:0-2032 GCA_035709325.1 Candidatus Limnocylindrales bacterium
CACGGCCGGCGAACCGGCGATCGGGCGGCGCTCGACGCCGGACGCCAGGTCCTCGACGCGATTGCCGCGAACCTCGCGCCGTGCGGCACCTACTGGGGCCAGTGGACGAGAGACCGCGGCTGGGGCAAGGGCTGGACGCCCGGCATGGACGCCCTCCACGCTCGGACGCTCGGCGAGGCCGCGCTCTTCATGTCCCGCGCCGCGCGTTCCGAGACGGACCGCTCGCTCGGCGCCGCCTGGCGGGCCGCCGTCGCCTCGAACCTGGATTACGTCCTGGACCGTCAGCGTGCCGACGGCGCGATCCCGAGTGCCTGGAACGGGCGGACCGGCGAGGTCCTGTCGTGGGAGGGCTGCGCCGGGCTCGCCTGGGTCCCTGCCCTCGTCGCGGGGGCCGAGGACCTCGGGCTGCCGTCCACCCCGGCCGCGGCCGTTCGGAACGCGGCGGTCCGGGCCGGCGAGTTCTACGCCCGCTTCGTCGAGCGGGAGTTCCTGTTCGGTGCGCCGGAGGACGTCGACCTCGGACCGACCTCCGAGGACGGCTACGTCGCCGTCATGGCCTACGTCGCGCTCGCCGAATCGGCGGAGGCGAAGCAGGAGCGCGATCGCTGGCTGGACCTCGCCCGCCGGGCTGCGGACTGGACGCTGACCTTCCGGTACAGCTACGACGTCGCCTTCGCACCCGAAACGCTGCTCGGCCGGCTCGGCTATCGCAGCCGCGGCGCCGATGTGGCATCACCGGCGAACCAGCATCTCCACACCTACGGGCTCATCTGCGTCCCCGAGCTCGTCCGCCTCTCGCGCCTGACCGGCGACCCGCACTACGCCGAGCGCGCCCGCGAATCGCTGGCGAACGCCCGCCAGCTCGTCGCCCGCGACGACGGCGACTTCGGAGCGCGGCGGGGGATGACGCCGGAGCGCTACTACCAGACGCGGTACGGCGGGCCGAAGGGCGAGATCGGCCCGATCTCGCACGCATGGTGCCTCGGCCTGCTGGTCTGGGCGTGCGACGCGGCGTCCGACCTTCCCGAGGTTCGCGATGCCGGCTGACCGAACGATCGTCCGGCCGTGGCGCCTGCTCCCCAACCGGGTCCGGCGCTTCTACCGCGGCGGCCTCCTCCTCGAGCGCTTCCAGGGCATGCCGGACGCTGCCGACTCCGACGCGCCCGAGGACTGGGTCGGGTCGGCGACGCGGGCCTGGACGCCGCCGGGCAACGCGATCACCGAGGATGGCCTGGGCCTCGCCGAGGTCGACGGCGTCCCCCGCCGGGTGGCGGACCTCGTCGCTGCCGACCCCGCGGCGGTCGCCGGAGCGGGCCTCGTGACCGCGGCCGGTCCGGACACGATCGGCGTTCTCGTCAAACTCCTCGACGCCGGCGTCCGCCTGCCGGTACATGCCCACCCGACGCGCGCCTTCGCCCGACGGCACCTCGGCTCGTACTTCGGCAAAGCCGAGGCGTGGCTCGTTCTCGCCACGCGGCAGCTCCCCGGCGAGCCGGCGCCACACGTCCGGCTCGGCTTCGAGCGGGACGTGGCCCGCGCCGACCTCCGGCGCTGGATCGACGCCGAGGACGGCGAGGCGCTCCTCGGCGCGATGCACCAGCGGCCGGTGGCCGCCGGCGACACGTGGTTCGTGCCCGCAGGAATGCCCCACGCGATCGGTGCCGGCGTCTTCCTCGTGGAGGTCCAGGAGCCGACCGACTTCTCGATCGTCGCCGAATCGCGGGGCTTCCCGATCGAGCCGGCGGCCGCCCACGTCGGGCTCGGCTGGGACGTCGCGATCGACGCCTTCGACCGCGCCGCGTTCACCGGCCGGGACCTCGACGGGCTCCACGGCCGGATGGAGGAGCCGCCCGGTGGGGCCTGGTCGCCGCTCCTTCCGCCGGCGTCGCGGCCGTTCTTCCGGGCCGCCAGGGCCCTCGTCCTCGATCGGCTGGGCCCGCCCGTCGGCGACCCGGTGTTCCTCGTCGGCGTTGTCGTGTCGGGCGCTGGACTGGTCCGGGCCGGAGCCGGCGAACTCGCCCTCCGTGCCGGC
>DASTEU010000051.1:0-4152 GCA_035709325.1 Candidatus Limnocylindrales bacterium
GGCCGGTCACACAGATCCGCGCCCCGGCCGTCGGGGAGGTCGCCGCGT
This sequence comes from Candidatus Limnocylindrales bacterium, assembly GCA_035709325.1. Taxonomy (GTDB): domain Bacteria; phylum Chloroflexota; class Limnocylindria; order Limnocylindrales; family CSP1-4; genus CF-46. The sequence continues at coordinate 49 of DASTEU010000051.1, forward strand.
CGCCGCGGCGGCGACCGCCCTCGTCGGTGTGCTCGCCTGCGCGATCGGCCTCTCGACCATCGCGAGCGTGCCGCCCCCGGTCGGGGCAATCGTCGACGCCGGCAGCTCGGCCGCCCCGGACGGCGCGTCGGTCGGGCCGGCATCCGGCCCGCCGGATGCCTCGCTGCCATCGGGGAGCCTCGCCCCGACGCCCGCCCCGACGCCCGCCCCGACGCCCGCCGGCCCATCGCTCGCCGAGCTCCGCGCGCTCGCCCTCCAGGGCATCCTCCAGCGCCAGCTCGACGAGTCGCGCGAGCGGCTCGGAATCCCCGGCCTCTCGGTCTCGATCGTCTTCCGCGACGGCACGACGTGGACCGGCGTGAGCGGCCTCGCCGACGTCGCGGGGAGCGTTCCGGTCGAGGCCGACACCGCCTTCGCGATCGCCAGCGTCAGCAAGACCTACACCGCGGCGCTCATCCTGGCCCTCGCAGCCGACGGGGCGATCGACCTGGAGGCGTCCGCGAAGCGGTACCTGCCCGACGCCGCGATCGATGCGCGGATCACCGTCCGCCAGCTGCTCGACCATACGAGCGGGCTGGACGACTACTTCCTCCATCCCCCGATCGATCGGGCGCTCCAGGCGGAGCCGGCCGCCTTCTGGTCGATCCGGCGGACGCTCCGCTACGTCGGCAAGGCGTACTTCGCGCCGGGCACCGGCTGGAAGTACTCGAACACGAACTACCTCTATCTCGGGCTCATCGCCGAGCGGGTGAGCGGCGTGACGCTCGCAACCGCGCTCCGCGACCGGATCCTGGCGCCCCACGGGTTCGACGGGACGTGGTACCAGGCAGTCGAGGAGCCGCGCCGGCCGCTCGCCCACGGGTACCGGTTCGCGAGCGCCGCGCGCGGCGCCGCCCCGATCGACCTCTCGGACGGGACCGGCGTGGCCCCCTTCACGTCGGTCGTCACCGCGGCGGCGGGGGCCGGCTCGATCGCGGCGACGTCGTCCGACGTGGCCCGCTGGGCGCGCCTGCTCTACACCGGCGAGGTCCTCGGGCCGGAGATGACCGCGCGCATGCTCGGCGGCGTGCTCGCGACGGCGGGCTACCGGCCCCGGGTGCCCTACGGGCTCGGCGTCCAGGCGTTCCCGATCGACGACCGCCTCTCGTTCGGCCACAGCGGCCGCCTCCTCGGCTTCCGATCGGTCGTCCGCCACTTCCCGGGCGAATCGCTGACCGTCGCGGTCCTGACGAACCAGAGTCGGGCGGACCCGGCCCTGATCGTCGACGACCTGCTCGAGATCCTCTTCCGGGCCGATCGACCGTGCCATGCCTGCCAGCGCCCGGCGTGACGGGGTGATCGACGTTCGGTCGATGGACCCCGCCCGCGACGCGGCGGAGGTCGCCGTCGCGATCGTGGACAGCTCCCGGCACCACGTCGCGCTCGAACCCGAGCGGTACGAGGTCCTCGACGCGGCCGTGGTCGCCGAGGACTACCGTCACGGCCGCCAGCACCCGTCCGGCACGCGGCCGGGCGAGGCAGTCACGCTCGTCGCCGAGCTCGACGGACGCGTCGTCGGCGTCGTTGACGTCCGGATCGCCCGGCCCGGCGGTGCCCATCGCCCGCTGCGATACGGCTACGTCGCCGAGCTTGCCGTCGCCGAGGCCAGCCGCCGCCGCGGCGTCGGTGCGGCACTCCTGCGGGCCGCCGAGGACTGGTCGCGGGCGAACGGCTGCGCCTACGCCGTCCTCGACTACAACGCTCGCAACCTCGACGCGCGGCGCTTCTACCGCGACCGTCTCGGCTACCGGCCGGCCGGCGAGATCGTCGTGAAGGAGCTCTGAGGCGCCACGTGCTTGATAGGCCGGGCGTCGCCCCGTTGGCGCCACGGCTCCCGTCGGGCGGCGATGCTGCGGGCCACGAGCCAAGGAGGCAGCCGATGCCGCAGCCAGCATGGTCGCCGAAGCGCGAACGCCAGTACGAACACATCCGCGACGGCCTGCTCGAGCGCGGGACGAGCGAGGACAAGGCCGAGGAGATCGCTGCCCGGACGGTCAACAAGGAACGAGCCCGGGCCGGCGAGGCAGCGACCGCCAGCCGCACGTCGATCGACGATCTCTCGTCGAGCCGACGGGGCGGCCTCCGGTCCCACACGGGTTCGCGCGGCCGGACCCGCGACCAGCTGTACAACGAGGCGCGCGAGATGGGCATCGAGGGCCGCTCGAAGATGTCGAAGGCGCAGCTGCTCCGGGCCGTCGAACGGCGCGACCGCCGCTGACTGGTCGGGACCGAGTCGAGTGCCGGTCTGGATCGGGACCTCGGGCTGGCAGTACCGCGACTGGCGCGGACCGGTCTACCCGCCGGAGATTCCGGTCGGATCGTGGCTCGAGAGCTACGCCGGACGTTTTGCGACGGTCGAGTCGAACAACGCCTTCTACCGCCTGCCCGAACGCCGGACGTTCGAGGCGTGGGCCGAGCGGACGCCCGACGACTTCGTCATGGCCGTCAAGGTCAGCCGCTTCCTGACCCACATCAAGCGGCTGGCCGATCCCGAGGAGCCGGTCGCCCGGTTCCTCGATCGTGTTGCCGGGCTCGGCCCGAAGCTGGGCCCGGTCCTCCTCCAGCTGCCGCCGCAGCTCAAGGCCGACGTCGGCCGCCTGGCCTCGACGCTCGACCGCTTCCCGAGCGAGGTCCGCGTCGCGGTGGAGTTCCGCCACCCGAGCTGGTTCAGCGACGGGGTTCGGCGGCTCCTGGGCGATCGATCCGTGGCCCTCTGCCTGGCCGACCGGCGCCGGCCGCTGACCCCCGCCTGGCGAACGGCGCCGTGGACCTACCTCCGGTTCCACGAGGGCCGCGCCCGTCCGCGGCCCTGCTACGGGCGGGCGGCGCTCGCGACGTGGGCCGGCCGGCTCGCCGAGGGGTGGTCGGCCGAGGAGGACTGCTACGTGTACTTCAACAACGACCCGCGCGGCTGCGCCCCGCACGATGCCGCCCGGTTCGCCGGGCTCGCGGCCGCGGCCGGCCTCCGGCCGACCCGCGTCCCGTCGGTGCGCTCGATCCGCGTCCGCGTCGACCACCTGCCGGGCGACCGAGCCGCCACCTGACCGCGGCCCGGCCGCCATCTGTCGCCCGGCCGGGGGGCCCGTCAGGACGATCGTTCCGGTGCCCCGGTACCGATGAGCCCGTTGCCTTCTGCAGCGGATGGGTGAGACTCGAGGCACGCTCGAGGGCATGACGATGCCGATCCGGGTCGAGGCGTACACCGCCGGGGGAATACTGACTGGCCTTCTCGCCCGCGCCGGGTCGATCCGCGATGCCCTCGAGGCGTCGCCGGCGATCACCGTCGAGGCGTCCCGCTGGCTGCCGCTCGACGGCTCGGCCGAACAGTCGTCCGGCCGGGTCGAAATCGCGGTCGACGACCTGATCCTGGTCGTGCCCGACGCACTCGGCAACGCGCCGGTCCATGCCCAGTGGCACTCGGTCGAGATCGACGCCGGTCCATACCGGGTCAACGGCGAGATGCCGACGATGCCGGGCTTCGATCCGGGCCGTGCCCTCGCCCGTCCGACGGGCGAGTTCGTGCTTCTGCGCGCCGCGCGGATCCGGCTCCTCGATCGCGACGACACCGGCGAGGCGACGGCCGCCGAGCTCCTCGTGAACCGCTACACGGTCGACCGGGTCGAAGCCGACCTGATGCTCGGGTTCTTCTTCCCGGGCGCGGCGATGGCGATCACGAGCCCGGCCGCCACGTCGATCGCGGCCGCTTCACCGCCGGGTGCCGGGGACGCACCCGGGCCGCCACCCGCGTAGCCTCCGAGATCTCCAGCCGCCCGGTTCGCCGGCGCTCCCGATCAGCCGCGCGCCGCGCCCGCCGATCGCCGCGGCACCTTGCGGTGGGGATGGTGGACGCCCCGTCCGGTGCCCCGACCGTAACCTGTGTCGGGCCCGCCCCTGAGCGGCCGCGGCTCGGTGCTCCGATCGGGGACGAATCCCTCCTCGACCGTCCAGGGGATCGCCTTGCGCAGCAGCCGCTGGACGCCCCGGAGCAGATCGGTTTCGTCGATGCAGACGAGGCTGATCGCGTCGCCGGTCGCGCCGGCCCGCCCCGTCCGGCCGATGCGGTGG
>DASTEU010000052.1:0-7847 GCA_035709325.1 Candidatus Limnocylindrales bacterium
CAGCTCGAGGCCGAAGGCCGCGTGCTCGAGGCCGCCCGGCTCCGCCAGCGGACGACGTTCGACCTCGAGATGATGCGGGAGCTCGGGTTCTGCACCGGCATCGAGAACTACTCGCGCCACCTGTCGCGGCGCGAGGCCGGCTCGCGGCCGTGGACGCTGCTCGACTACTTCCCGCCGGACTGGCTCCTCGTCGTCGACGAGTCGCACATGACGATTCCGCAGGTCGTCGGGCTGTACAAGAACGACCGGATCCGCAAGGAGATCCTCGTCGACTTCGGCTTCCGCCTGCCGTCGGCTCTCGACAATCGGCCGCTGACGTTCGAGGAGTTCGAGGGCCACCTCAACCAGGTCGTCTACATGAGCGCGACGCCCGGCCCGTACGAGCTCGAGCGGAGCGAACGAATCGTCGAGCAGCTGATCCGGCCGACGGGCATCGTCGACCCGGTCGTGGAGGTCCGCCCGACCGAGGGCCAGATCGACGACCTGCTCGAGGAGATCCGGCAGCGGGTGGAGCGCGGCGAGCGGGCCCTCGTCACGACGCTCACGAAGAAGATGGCCGAGGACCTCGCCGACTATCTCAGGGAGCTCGGCGTCAAGGTCCAGTACCTCCACAGCGAGGTCGACACGCTCGAGCGGGTCGCGATCCTGCGCGACCTGCGCCTCGGCGTCTTCGACGTGCTCGTCGGGATCAACCTCCTCCGCGAGGGCATCGACCTGCCCGAGGTGACGCTCGTCGCGATCCTCGACGCCGACAAGGAGGGGTTCCTGCGGAGCTCCTGGTCGCTCATCCAGATGATCGGCCGGGCGGCCCGTAACATCGGCGGGCGGGTCGTGATGTATGCCGACGCGACGACCGAGTCGATGGCGGCGGCGATCGAGGAGACGAACCGCCGGCGCGGGATCCAGGAGGCCTACAACCGCGAGCGAGGCATCGAGCCGACGACGATCGTCAAGGGCATCCACGACCTCAACGAGCGCCTCCGGGTCGTCGCCGAGAAGACCGTCGTCTACACGTCCGAACGGGAGGAGCTCGCCGGCCGGGCGCTGACCCTCCAGAACACCGCCGCCATCGAGAAGCTCGTCGCCCGGATGGAGGCCGAGATGCGGGCGGCGGCCAAACAGCTGGAGTTCGAACGGGCGGCCGCCCTCCGCGACGAGATCCAGCAGATCCGCCTGCGTGTCCTCGAGCAGGACCAGTCGGTCATCGTGGGTCGGGCGGCGGAGCGGGCGGCTCGCGGCGACGGGCTCGTTGGCGCGGCGGATCGCAAGCGGACCGCGGCCGCCGCCGAGGCGCCCGGGCCGGCCCTCGAGGTGACGAGCGTGACGGTCCTGCCGGCCGAGGACGAGCCCGCTGCCACGCTCGACGGAGAGCCGGGCCACGACGAGGGCACGGCGTCGGACTGGTTGCCCGGAATCCGCGACGAACACGACGACGGCACCGGGTGGCAGGCCCGCTGGCTCGACCGGCCGACCTGGGACCGGACGGTGACACCGAACGTCCGGCGCCGGACGGGCACACGCCCACCCCGGCGCCGGCGCTGACGGTGCGCTTCGCGATCGACGTCGCGCCACTGGGCGACCTCGCCGACCCGGCGGCGATCGTCCGGCTCGCCCGGCTCGCGGAGGAGTCGGGCTGGGACGGGATCAGCATCTGGGACTCATTCGGCGTGTCGATGGGCACGTCCGCCGCCGACCCGTTCGTCGCCCTGGCCGGTGTGGCCGCCGCGACCGAACGGCTCCGGCTCATCGTCTCCGTCGCCGCCCTTCCGCGCCGCCGCCCGCAGCTCGTCGTGCAGGCCGCGGGCACGCTCGATCGGCTGAGCCGGGGCCGACTCGTCCTCGGGGTCGGGGCCGGCGGCGACCCGGCGGACTTCGAGACGTTCGGCGAGCCGTCCGACGCGGCGACGCGCGTGGCCCGCCTCGACGAGTCCGTCGCGCTCGTGGACGCGCTGCTGCGGGGCGAAACCGTCAGCCACGAGGGCCCGGCGTTCGCCGTTCGCGGAGCCGCGGTCGGGCCCAGCCCGATCCAGCAGCCGCGACCCCCGATCTGGTTCGGGGCGATGCGGCCCGGCGGCCTGCGGCGGGCGGCCGCCTGGGACGGCTGGATCGCGATCGCCGTCGCGGACGACGGATCGGGGATGACCCTCTCGCCGGACGACCTTCGGCCGATGGTCGAGCGAGTCCTCGCCGAGCGAAGCAGGATCGGCCGCGCGAGCGAGGCGTTCGACGTCGCGGTTTTCGGCCTGAGCGGACCCGATCAGCGCTCGTCGCCGGCCGAGTATGCCGAGGCCGGCGCGACCTGGTGGCTCGAGAGCCTGTCCGGGATGCGCGGCTCGCCCGACGACCTTGCCGCCCTCGTCCGGACCGGGCCGCCGCGCTGACGACCCGGTCGCGCTGACGACCCCGTACAGTTCGGGCGTGGACCAGCCCCGCCGGACGAAGCTCGTCTGCACGATCGGCCCGTCCTCGGCGAACCTCGTCGCCGAGCTCGTCGGCGCCGGCATGGACGTCGCCCGCCTGAACTTCTCGCACGGCACGCCGCAGACTCGCCAGGCGGGCGCGCGGGCCGTGCGCGCCGCATCGGGGGCGGCCGGCCGCAACGTGGCGATCCTGGCCGACCTCGCCGGGCCGAAGATCCGGCTCGGGCCGCTGGCCGGGGGGCACGCCTCGCTCGAGGCGGGCGGTCGGTTCACCCTCCGGCCGTCCCGTGGCACCGCGGCGGGCGACGCGGCCGGGGCCGGCGTGACGTATCGCCGCCTCTCCGCCGATGTCCGGGTCGGCGACCGAATCCTGCTCGCCGACGGGGCCGCCGAGCTCCGGGTCGCCGAGGTCGACTCGGGCGGGAACGTCGTCGGCGAGGTCGTCCGCGGCGGAACGATCCGCTCGCGGGCCGGCGTCAGCGTCCCCTCCGACCGGCTGTCGGCGCCGGCCCTCACGGCCAAGGACCGGGCGGACGTCCCGCGGGCCCGGGCCCTCGGTGCCGACTGGGTGGCCCAGTCGTTCGTCCGCCGTGCCGCCGACGTGCGGCAGCTGCGCGGCCTGCTCGGGCCCGACGGTCCGCCGATCGTCGCCAAGATCGAGACCCGCGCCGCGATCGACGACTTCGACGCGATCCTCGCCGAGGTCGACGGCGTGATGATCGCCCGCGGCGACATGGGGGTCGAGCTCCCGTACGAGGAGGTGCCGATCATCCAGAAGCAGCTCGTCCGGCGGGCGCTCGACCGGGGCGTCCCCTCGATCGTGGCGACCCAGATGCTGGAGTCCATGGTCGCCTCGCCGCGACCGACGCGGGCCGAGGCGAGCGACGTCGCGAACGCGGTCTTCGACGGTGCCGACGCGATCATGCTCTCGGGCGAGACGGCGATCGGCGCGTTCCCGGTCCTCGCCGCGGAGGCGGCGGCCCGGATCTGCCGGCTCTGCGAGGAGCGCGGCGCGGAGCATCTCGCGACGGGTGCACCGCCGCGGGCCGAGACCGACGCAGGTGCCCTGGCCTACGCCGCGGTGACCCTCGCCGGTGCCGGACCCGACGTCGCCGGGATCGCCTGCTACACGCGGACGGGCCGGACGGCCCGAATCCTGTCGGCCCTGCGCCCGCGGGTCCCGATCTACGCCTTCGGCCCCGACGACACGGTCGTCCGCCGGCTCGGACTCGTCCACGGCGTCATCGCCCGGAGCTGCGTCCCGCCCGACGAAGCCGGCGGCCGCCTCGGGCTGATGGCCTGGCTCCTCGGCGAGATGCGGGCGATCCCGGCCGGCTCGCCCGTCGTCCTGGTCGCCTCGACGGCCGAGCCGGGGACCGGCCCGAACATCCTGGAGATCCACCGCGTGCCGGGCTGATCCGGTCGCGGTCGTGGCGCGGGGCAGCCCGGCTCCGCGGTCGCCCGGGCCGGGCCTCAGCTGTCGACAGGTCGTCGGAGAGCCTCGCGCTGACGCCGGATCGGTTCGCGTCGCTCCTCGGGGGCGACCTCCGCGAGATCGTCCAGCATGTTCGCGAGGCCTTGCCGAATCTGCGGCGTCGAGCCGCCGAAGATCCGGATCTCCTCGCTGGCAAGGGTCACGTACGCCGCCCAGTTCGGCCCGGGGACGATCAGACGGAGCTCGCCACGCTCGTCCACCCGCTGGTCGGCCGGGACGGCCCTCCGGGCAAGGAGCCGGAGGAGGTCGTGCAGCCGGTCGATCACGAGACGGGCGGTCGTCGGGTCGTTGACGCCCGGCGAGAGGGCCCGAGCCGCGATGTCCACGAGTTGGCGAACACCGAACAGCGGGTCCTGGTCCATCGTCCGTTCGTCGCCGATGACGATCGCGCCGCGGACGGCCGCCGGATCCACGGAGCCGCCGCCGCGGATGCGGGCGAGCGTGCCGCCGCCCGGGATCGCGTCGCCCGGCACGACCGCCAGCTCGATGACCGCGTCGGCGTCTCGGGCGATCTGCGTGAGCCGCTCCAGGTCGACGCCCTGGATCGTGCCCGGCCGATCGGCGGCCGGAACGATCGACGTCACCTTGGGGACGGGCAGGTCCGGCGGGGGCGCGCTCCCGACCGGCTCGGGGTAGGTCCGGTCGAGGGCGGCCCGCGTCTCGTCGGCGACATTGGCGATGACCGTCGAGACCCGCATCGCGTGAGCCATGTGGTCGATGTAGAAGATGAACGCGCCGACCGACGCGATGAGCAGGGCGAACGCCACCCAGGTCGCGATCGACGGCACGAACTCGGCGCCCTGCGTGGACCGGACCTCCCGCAGGACGAGAAGCGCGTAGAGGAACGTCGCCACGAAGACGCCGAGGACGGCCTGGTTCTTGCGGTCGCGGAGGAAGGTCCGGGTGACCCGCGGCGAGAGCTGGTTGGAGGCAAGCTGGAGGACGAGCATCGTCACCGAGAAGACGAGACCGGTGAACGTGAGCATCGCCGCGGCGATCGTCGAAAGGATCGATCGCGCGCTCTCGGGCCCGCCGCCGAAGAAGAAGGGCCCCTCGACGTCGGGCGCCAGCGATCGGTCCACGCTCACGAGTAGCCAGGCGAGGAACGCCGCGGCGGCGGCGAACGCGGCCGGGATGAGCCACAGGCGAGCCCGGAGCGATTCGAGCCAGGATCTCAACCGGGGCAGCATCGCGCCTCCTTGCAGATTTCGGAGCGAGAACACCTGTTCGATATCGTCGCCGTCCGGTAGACTGCCATCGTGCCCCAGGATCAGCTCGTCGTGCGCGGAGCGCGCGAACACAACCTCAAGGACGTGACCGTCGCGTTCCCCCGCGACCGGCTCGTCGTCATCACCGGTCTGAGCGGCAGCGGCAAGAGCAGCCTCGCGTTCGACACCATCTACGCCGAGGGCCAGCGGCGCTATGTCGAGAGCCTGTCGGCCTATGCCCGCCAGTTCCTCGGCCAGATGGAGAAACCCGACGTCGACCAGATCGACGGCCTGTCGCCGGCGATCTCGATCGACCAGAAGGGCGCCAGCCGGAACCCCCGCTCGACCGTCGGGACGGTCACCGAGATCTACGACCACCTGCGCCTGCTGTACGCCCGCGTCGGCCACCCCCATTGCCCGACCTGCGGGCGCGAGATCGAGCGGCAGACCGTCCAGCAGATCGTCGACCAGGTCCTGGCCCTGCCGGAGGGGACCCGGCTCCTCGTCCTGGGCCCGCTGATCAAGGACCGCAAGACCGAAGGCGACCGCGTCTTCGAAGCCGCCCGGCGGCAGGGCTTCGTTCGCGTCCGTGTCGACGGCGAGATGTACGACCTGGCCGACGCGCCGACGCTCGACAAGTACAAGCGCCACTCGATCGAGGTCGTCGTCGACCGCTTCATCGTCCGCCACGCCGAGGCGCCCGAGGGCGCCGAACGCGACGCCGCGGGTCGTCCGATCGACCCGGTCACGGGCGCCCCGATGCCCGATCCGGACGCGGGCCGCCTCGCCGACTCGGTCGAGACCGCCCTCCGCCTCGGCGAGGGCGTCGTGCTCATCGCGCCGGCGGGTGGGCCGGGCGACGAGCCGCCGTTCGAAGAGCGGCGCTACAGCGAGCGGTACACCTGCCCGTACGACGGGACGACGATCGACGAGCTCGAGCCGCGCAGCTTCTCGTTCAACTCGCCGCACGGCGCGTGCCCGGCCTGCACCGGCCTCGGGACGCGCCTCGAGATCGACGCCGACCTCGTGATCCCCGACAAGGGCAAGAGCCTCGCCCAGGGTGCGCTGGTTCCGTGGGCCCGGATGCCGAACGACGCGTCGTGGCGCTTGAAGATCCTCGAGTCGATCTGCAAGGCCCATGGCTGGTCCTACGACGCACCCGTCCGCGACCTGCCGAAGGAGGCGCTCGACTACCTGCTCTACGCGGCGAAGGACGAGAAGGTCCTCGTGCGCTACCGCCACGAGCGCGGCGAGAACACGTACAAGGCGACGTTCGAAGGCGTCGTCACGAACCTCGAGCGGCGCTACCGCGAGACCGACTCCGACTACATCAAGACCGAGCTCGAAAAGTACATGATCACCCGGCCGTGCCCGACGTGCGGCGGCAAGCGGCTGAAGCCGGAGATCCTCGCAGTGACCGTGGAGGACCGGAACATCCACGACGTCTCGGTCCTCTCGATCACCGACGCGCTGGCCTGGGTCGCCGCGCTCCCCAGGCGCCTGACCGAACGGGAGCGGACGATCGCCTACCAGATCCTCAAGGAGATCACGGCCCGCCTCGGCTTCCTCGTCGATGTCGGCCTCGACTACCTGACGCTCGACCGGACGAGCATCACGCTCTCGGGCGGCGAGGCCCAGCGCATCCGCCTGGCGACCCAGATCGGGACGACGCTGATGGGCGTCCTCTACATCCTCGACGAGCCCTCGATCGGGCTCCATCAGCGCGACAACGCCAAGCTCATCGCGACGCTGACGCGCCTGCGCGACCTCGGCAATACGGTCCTCGTCGTCGAACACGACGAGGAGACCATCCGGACGGCCGACTGGGTCGTCGACATCGGTCCGGGGGCAGGGGAGCACGGCGGCGAGATCATCGCCAACGGCCCGCTCGAGGCAGTCCTCGCCGAGCCGCGCTCGATCACCGGCGCCTATCTCCGCGGCGAGCGCTCGGTCCCGATCCCGGAGACTCGCCGAAAGGGCAATCGCAAGCGGCTCGTCGTCCGCGGCGCGCGGGAGCACAACCTGCGCGGGATCGACGTGAAGGTGCCCCTCGGAACGTTCACCGCGGTGACCGGCGTCTCGGGCAGCGGCAAGAGCACCCTCGTCACCGACGTCCTCTATCGGGCGCTGGCTCGTGCGCTGCACAACTCCCGGGAGCCTGTCGGGGCCCACGATCGGCTCGAGGGAGCCGAACACGTCGACAAGATCGTCGAGATCGACCAGAGTCCGATCGGGCGGACGCCGCGCTCGAACCCGGCGACGTATGTCGGGCTCTTCACGCCGATCCGGGAGCTCTTCGCGGGCGTTCCGGAGGCGCGCATGCGCGGCTACTCACCGGGCCGCTTCAGCTTCAACGTCAAGGGCGGCCGCTGCGAGAACTGCAAGGGCGACGGGATCCTCAAGATCGAGATGCAGTTCCTGCCCGATGTCTACGTCACCTGCGAGGTCTGCAAGGGCAAGCGCTACAACCGCGAGGCGCTCGAGATCCACTACAAGGGCCGCTCGATCGCCGACGTGCTCGAGATGACGATCGAGGAGGCGCTCGAGTTCTTCTCGGCGGTCCCGAACGTTCGGGCCAAGCTTCAGACGCTCAACGACGTGGGCCTCGGCTACGTCCACCTCGGCCAGCCGGCGACGACGCTGTCGGGTGGTGAGGCGCAGCGGGTCAAGCTCGCGACCGAGCTGTCGCGGCGGGCGACCGGGCGGACGCTCTACCTCCTCGAC
>DASTEU010000053.1:0-6173 GCA_035709325.1 Candidatus Limnocylindrales bacterium
TGCCGACCGAGGCGGCGAACGAGCAGGTTCGCCGTCAGGGTCCCGCCGACGCCGCCGCCGACGATGAGGATCCGCTGCATGGCGGGCCTACCGGAGCTTCTCGACGATGATCTCGTCGAAGCCGTCGCGCTGCTCGATCGCAATGAGGCGGTGGCCAGCCTTCTCGACCCACTTGGGGATGTCGGTCCGGGAGCCGCTGTCGCTCGAGCGGACGGCCAGGACGGCCCCGACCTCGCTTTCGCGGATTGCCCGGATGAGCTCCATGAGCGGGCCCGGGCAGAAGGAGCCGCGGGCGTCGACGACGCGCGTCGGAGCCGTGGTAGTGAGGATCTCGGTCATCGGAGTGCTCCCGGCCGTCCGGCCTAGATGAACAGCGAGGCGTTCGCCTCGGTCATGATCTCGATCGCGGTCGCGGCGCCGGCAGGATCGCCCATGCCGTCGATCAGGTCCTCGCGCTTGATGCCGAACATGTCCATCGACATCTGGCACGGGATGAATTCGACGCCCATGAGCGTCGCGGCCTCGAGCAGCTCGCGCGGGCTCGCGACCCCGTACTTCGTCCGGAGCCGGCCGATCATCCACGGGCCCATGCCCAGGAAGTTCATCTTCGACATCTTCAGGTGGTCGATTCCCGGCCGCTGCATGAACGACAGCATCCGCTGCATCCAGTTCTCGCCGGTGATGCGAACGCCGTCCTTCACGAACGGCAGGAGGCCCCAGAACGTCACGAAGACCTTGCACTGGACGCCGCTCGCGGCGGCCGTCGAGGCGAGGATGAGCGTCGGCCAGATCCGGTCGAGCTCGCCGCTCCAGTTGACGATGACGAGCTGCTTCGTGCCGATCTCGCCATCCGTTTCGGGCTGCGGAGCGGCGTCGAGGACGGGATCGACCACGACCTCCGGCCAGCCCTCGACGTCGCCGATGGCGGCGGCGAGTGGATCGAACGGCAGGACCGGTGGGTCCTTGACGGGAGTCTCGGTGGTCATCGCGGGTCGCCTCACTTCCGGCGGATGACGAAGCGGAAGACCGCGTCGTCGGTCGTGGACTCGAGCAGTTCGTTGCCGGTGGCACGCGACCAGGCGGCGAAGTCCTTGACCGAGCCCGGGTCGGTCGCGAGGACCTCGACGAGGGCGCCGGAGGGCAGGCTCTTCATGGCCTGGGCGGTGCGCACGATCGGCATCGGGCACGACAGCCCGCGGGCATCGACCTGCTGGCTGATCTGGTTGACGGTCATCGGTGGATCCCTTCTGCCCGGCGGCACTCAGATGAAGACGACGTGGCCTTCCCCGGCCGCGAGGAAGAAGGCGGTGACGCCCTCGACTCCGTCGACGAGGGGATCGAGGTCGGCGGCCTCGAGATGGAACAGGTCCATCGACAGCGAGCAGGCCTGGATGTCGACCTCGCCGAGGTCCTTGGCCTGACGGAGCGTCTCGGCCCAGGTCGCCTGGCCGGCTGCCTGCAGGGCGTCGACAGCCTTCCGACCGGCCTCGCCGGCCTCCGGGGCGAGTCCGTGGTCGACGCCGATCCGGTCGGCCCGGAACGCGTCGAGCGCCCAGTACTGGAGGAAGACGTTGACCGGCTTCCCGAGCGCCGCGGCGCCGGCCGTCAGGACGGCGGCGGCCTGCAGCTTGTCGTCGGTGCCGGAGAAGAGGACCAGGTTGAGGGGTTCGTCCATGGCGGAACCTCAGTTCGTTGGCGCCTCGCCCGCGCGGGCGAGGCGAATTGGCTCGGGGGAGACTGGCGTCGCGCCCGTGGTTGCGGGTTGGAGCGATCGCGAGAGGCGCGCCAGTCGGTCGAGGCGCCGCTCCAGCACGGCCCGCATGAGGCCGCAGGCGACCATCACGTCCGCGTCGGCCAGGCGGTAGCGGACCTCGCGCCCGTCGCGCTCGGCCTCGATGACGCCGGCGCTCCGGAGCACCGCGAGGTGCTGAGAGACGTTCGGCTGGGGGAGTCCCAGCTCCGTTGCCAGGCGGCCCACCTCGCGAGGGCCGTCGGCGAGTCGGTGGAGGATCTCGAGCCGCCGCGGATTGGCGAGCGTCTTGAGGACGTCGGCCTGGAGCATCGTGATCTCGTCCATGGCCGAAGCATCGATCCATGCGCATGTGCGCATCAGTGCCGGGAGTCACGTGCGAGGGGGGCCGATGGCCGCATTCGGGGGGCCTCGCCGCCTGCCTTGAGCGATGGGGCCGTCTGGCGCCCGATTTCCCTCCGGATGGCGGTACCGATCCGGGGGGACCGGTCCTATCGTCGAAACGCGGGGTGATCGGTGGGCAGGCACACGATGGGCGTAGGAACCTGGGGCGCACGCCGGCCGGCGATCGGCTGGCGTCGTCGGCGAGCGACCGCACTCCTGTTCAGCCTGGCCCTCGTTGCCGCAGGCTGCGCGACGCCCGGCGGATCGGCGCCGCCGATCCCGGGCTCCCCGACGACCGGACCCACGCCATTGCGGTCGGCCGACCCTTCGGGCGGGTCGCCGTCCGCCTCGCCACCGTCGCCAAGCCGGTCCGCCGGGTTCCCGACGGAGCCGCCCGAGACGACGCCGACCCCACGGCCGACGCCGGTCGTGACCGGCAGGCCGACCCCACGGCCGACGCCCGTCCCGACGCCGGTCCCGACGCCCCGCCCCACGCCGGTCGTCACGGCGCGGCCGACGCCGACGCCCCCTCCACCACCCACGCCACAGCCGCCGAGCAAGCTCCTGGCCCACGGTTCGCGCACCGGTGGCGAGATCGCCCTGACGTTCGACATGGGCGGCCGGGTCGGCGACGCGCTCGCGATCATGCACTGGCTCGTCGAACACGAGACCCACGCCACGGTCTTCATGACCGGGGCGATGGCCGACAACGTGAACACCGACGCCGGCCGAGCGGTGCTCGCGATCGTCGACGATCACCCCGAGCTGTTCACGCTCGGAAACCACTCGTATACGCATCGCGACTTCCGGACGCTTTCCGGGGCACAGATCCGCGACGAACTCCGGCGAACCGAAGTCGCCATCGCGCCCTGGTGCTCTCAGGACCTCCATCCCTTCTTCCGGCCGCCGAACGGCGGTTACGATGCGGACGTCCTCGCGGCGGTCGGCGCGGCCGGGTATCGCTATACCGTGACGTGGGACGTCGACACGATCGACTGGCGGCCGATCGTGAACGACCCACCGGGCCCGACCGCCGACGAGATCGTGGCGAAGGTCCTCGACCGGGCCCAGGGCGGCTCGATCGTCCTCATGCACCTGGGCGGCTACGAGACGTTCGAGGCCTTGCCGCGGGTCGTGGCCGGGCTGCGCGACGCCGGCTACGTCCTGGTCAGCCTCGACGAGCTCATCGACTGACCCGGCTCACCCGGCCCGCGGACGGCCCGGGATCAGTCAGCCGCCGACGCGGGCCGGCACCCGAGTCAGCTGAAGGATAGGCCGAAGCAGCTCCTCGAACGGGCGCCCGCCGACCTGGGCGAGGTCGTAGTGGACCCGAGTGATCGGCTTCTCGACGTGCAGGATGCGAGTGAGATCGATCGGCGTCGCCGACAGGACCGCGTCCGCGTCGACTCCGTCGAGCGTCGCCTCAAGGTCGCGAACCTGGGCCGGGCCGTAGCCCATGGCCGGGATCAACGACTCCAGGAGCGGATACCGCTCGAATACCTCTCGGATCGAGCCGACGGCCGCAGGCCTCGGGTCGACGACCGCCGCGGCTCCGAATCGGCGGGCCGCCACGATGCCCGCTCCGTAGGTCATCCCGCCGTGGGTGAGCGTGGGCCCGTCCTCGACGACGACGACCCGCCGCGCGGCGATCGGCGGCCCCGAAAGCGACAGCTCCGAGCTCGCGGTCACGATCTCGGCGCGCGGGTTGAGCTCGTGGACGGCGGCCCGGACGGCATCGATCGCTGCCGCTTCGGCCGAATCGACCTTGTTGATCACGATGACATCGGCGAGGCGGACGTTCGTCTCGCCCGGATGGAAGCGGCGCTCGTCGCCGGCGCGGAGCGGATCGGCCACGACGACGTAGAGGTCCGGCCGGTAGAACGGGAAGTCGTTGTTGCCGCCGTCCCACAGGATGACGTCGGCCTCGAGTTCAGCCTGGCGCAGGATCGCCTCGTAGTCGACACCGGCGTAGACGACCCGGCCGGCGTCGAGATGCGGCTCGTATTCCTCGCGCTCCTCGATCGTGGTCTCGTGCCGCTCGAGGTCGTCGTGGCTCGCGAACCGCTGGAAGCGCTGGGCCGCGAGGTCGCCGTACGGCATCGGGTGGCGGACCACGACCGGCGTCAGATCATGGGCGGCGAGCAGTGCCGCCAGGTAGCGGGTGGTCTGGCTCTTGCCGGCGCCCGTCCGGGTCGCACCGACGGCCAGCACCGGCCGGCGGCTGCGGAGCATCGTCCGCTCGGGACCGAGGAGGGTGAAGTCGGCCCCGGCCGCGAGGGCTCGCGACGCCGCATGCATCACGGTCTCGTGGCTCACGTCACTGTAGGCGAAGATGACGGTCTCGACCCCGTCCTCCCGAACGATCTGTTCGAGATCGGCCTCGGGCAGGATCGGGATCCCGTGCGGGTACTGGTCTCCGGCGAGCTCGGCCGGGTAGCGCCGGTCGGCGATGCCCGGGATCTGGGTCGCAGTGAAGGCCACGACCTCGACGGCCGGGTCCGAGCGATACGCGACGTTGAAGTCGTGGAAGTCGCGGCCGGCCGCGCCCATGATGAGAAGCCGCTCTCGCTTCATGACCCAGCCTCTCTGTCGCGACCCCGACGGCTCCGGTCCCGGAACCGAGAGATTCAGGGTGGCGGCGCATGCGGGCCGTTCGCCAGTGCCCTTCGGCCCCGCCGCGGTGAGCCGACCGGCGGCTCGGCGGCAGGGAACGAGCGGGCCGGGCCGGCAACCGGCATTCCCGGGCGCCGAGGTCGCCGAAGCCCGATCGCCGGATGGTCAGCGCACTCCGCCGACCCGCCGCCGGGGCGCGTCCCCCGCCAGCTTGCGCGCCCGGGCGACCAGCTGGCGATCGGTCAGCCGCCGCGATGCGACCGACGTGATCGACCGGCTGCGCCGGTGGACCCGGTCGTCCTCGCGGAGGGCACGCTCGAGCTGCTCTCGGACGACGCCCGTGCCCAGGATCGTCACGTCGGCGGCCTCCGGCAGGTGAGCATTGACGGTCTCGACGAAACGGGCGAGGTGGTCGCGCCGCCGCGCGTCCGCGGCCGTCTGCGACGTGCCGCCGCCGTGGCGAACGAGCGGGTCGTGACGGATGTGCCCGACGGACCGGCGCCGTGGCGGCACGTCAGAAGCCAGGCGGACGATCGAGACCTCGCCGGAGCGCCACGAGACGAGGATCGCCTCCTCGGCGTCGATCCAGACAACCGTGCCGCCCGAGATGGTCGTCGAGGGCGTCGCCCGGTCGGCGGCCGCCTCGTCGTCCGGCAGCCCTGCCGTCGTGCCCGCCGCGGTCACGAGCGATCCCAGGCCGGCCGGCGCTCGCTGTCGAGGGCGAGATCCGCGTACCGGACGCGGGCCGCCTTCTCCCATGCCTCGCGATCGACCCGGACGCTGAAGCGGTGACTCCCGGCGTTGAAGCTGATGTCGGGGTCGTCGCGAACGGCGTGGTCGGCGTAGGTCGGGAGCCCGTAGAGCCTGCCGACCGCGGGCAAGGCGCCGGCCTCGCAGCCGCGGGCGAGGTCGGTCAGCTCGCCCTCGCTCAGGAGCCGGACCCGGTCCGTGAAGAGCGCCGCCGCCGCCTTTGACAGGTCGAGGTGGTCGGTGGCGTCGAGGACGACGAGGATCCGCCGGCCGTCCTCGGTCATCACCCCAACGACCTTCGCGAACGTGCGCGGGTCGACGCCCTCCGCCCTGGCCGACGCCCGGGCCGTGAAGGCCTCCGCGTGCTCGTGGATCTCGACCTCGACGTCGTTCCCGGCGAGCCAGTCGAGCAGTGACATATGGGGTCCGCTGAGGGTGGTCGTGCCTTTCATCGGTGGTCCTCCTGCGTCGACGGCATGGCAACCAGCCTGCGCGGAGGGCCCGCCGGATGCATCGGCCATTCGATGCCGGGCGCCCTGCCGAACGGCCCGAAGGCGCTCTGGGAGCCCGGGCCCGTCGGGGCGGCGACACCGCCGACCGGCCCGTCGGGACGGGCGTGATGGCTCTGGCCGCGGTGCCCGACCGGCCGGAGACTGGCGACCGGGCGGGGAGCGAC